>NZ_VRUV01000469.1:0-3585 GCF_008039455.1 Methylobacterium sp. WL116 | reverse complement strand
GGCCCGGCCCCCTGCCGGATCGCCTCGCCGCAGATCATCGCCGCCGCGACCGCGACGTTGAGCGAGCGCATTCCGGCGCGGATCGGCACCACCACCCGCGCGTCGGCCGCGGCGTGGACCGCCTCGGGCACGCCGGCCGATTCGCGGCCCATCAGGATGCAGTCGCCGTCGCGGAAGGCGAAGCCCGTGTAGGGCAGGGCGCCCGCGGTGGTGGCGAGCACCAGGCGGATTCCTGCCTGGAGGCGCCATTCCGAGAACGCCGCCCAGGAACGGTGCCGGGTGATCGCGACGTGGTCGAGATAGTCGAGCCCCGAGCGGCGCAGGTGACGGTCGGACACGTCGAAGCCCGCCGGCTCGACGATCTCGACGGAGAGCCCGAGGCAGGCCGCCATGCGCAGCAGCGTGCCGGTGTTCTGGGGGATGTCGGGCTGGTAGAGCGCGAGGCGGAGCATGCTCCGGGGATATCCGCTTCGGCGCCGCCGACCAATCCACGCCGGCACGGCCGATCCGTGCCGACGCATGGCAGCCCCGACGCGCTGCGGCATCGCTCCCCGCTTGGCCGGGACGACCGCGGGCTTACATGAGGGTCACGCCTCCCCGACGCAAAGCACCGTGACACCATGTTCCTCGATTGGCTCGAGCGCCGCATCAACCCGTTCGCGCCCTTCGACGCGGAGCGGATGCCCCCCAAGACCGTGCTCGGCTTCGCCGCGTTCTACCTGCGCCCGATGCGGGCCGCGCTCGCCGCCCTGTTCGTCATCGCGGTGGTGGCGGGCACGGTCGAGGCCTCGCTCTACCTGCTGATGCGCTGGTTCATCGACCTGATGAACGGCGCCGACCGGACGACGCTGCTGCAGGATCATGGGCTCGCGCTGGCGCTCGCCGCGCTGTTCCTCGTGGTGGTGCGGCCGACCACGATCTGGCTGCACGAGGTCGCCTCGAACCAGCTCATCGTGCCGCAGACCACCAACCAGGTCCGCTGGCGCACCCACCTCTACACGCTCGGCCACTCGCTCTCGTACTTCCAGGGCGACTTCGCCGGCCGCCTTGCCAACCGCATCGTCCAGGTCGGCCCGGCGGTGCGCGAGATCGCGGTCGTGTTCATCGACACCCTGCTCTACGTGGCGATCTACGCGATCACCGCGGTCGGCCTGTTCTCGTCGATCTCGGTGTGGCTGGCCTTGCCGGTGGTGGCCTGGATCGCGGCCTATGCCGGGCTGACGGCGTGGTTCGTGCCGCGGGCGCGCGAGCGGTCGCACCGCACCGCCGAGACCCGCTCGGCGCTGGTCGGGCGGGTGGTCGACAGCTACACCAACATCCTCACCGTCAAGCTCTTCGCCCGCGACCGCGAGGAGCGCGCGGCCGTGCGCGAGGCGATCGACAGCAACACCCGGACCTACCTGCACCAGTTCCGGCTGGTGACGCTGACGACGACCCTGCTCGGCATCCTCAACAGCGCCCTGCTGCTCGCCACCGGCGCCCTGTGCCTGATGCTGTGGCAGCGCGGCGGCATGACCACGGGCGAGGCCGCCGCCGGCCTCGCGCTGGTGCTGCGCCTGCTCGCGATGTCGGGCTGGGTGATGCAGACCGTGCGCGGCGTGTTCGAGAACGTCGGCGTGATCCAGGAGAGCATGCAGACGATCAGCCGTCCGCACGGGCTCGTCGACGCGCCCGACGCCGCCGTGCTGAAGGTCGCGGGCGGGGACATCCGCTTCGAGAACGTCGGCTTCCATTACGGCCGCGGCGACGCCAATGTGATCGAGAACCTGTCGCTGCACATCCGGGCCGGCGAGAAGGTCGGGCTCGTCGGCGTCAGCGGCGCGGGCAAGACCACGATCACCTCGCTGCTGCTGCGCCTGCACGACGTCGAGAGCGGCCGCATCACCGTCGACGGCCAGGACATCGCGCGCGTCACGCAGGATTCGCTGCGGGGCGCCATCGCCATGGTCAGCCAGGACACCTCGCTGCTGCACCGCTCGATCCGCGACAACATCGCCTACGGCCGCCCCGACGCGACCATGGACGCGGTCGCCCGCGCCGCCGAGCTCGCCCATGCCGACGCCTTCATCCACGACCTCGTCGACCACAAGGGGCGGCGCGGCTACGACGCCCAGGTCGGCGAGCGCGGGGTGAAGCTCTCGGGCGGCCAGCGCCAGCGCATCGCCATCGCCCGGGTGATCCTCAAGGACGCCCCGGTGCTGATCCTCGACGAGGCGACCTCGGCGCTGGATTCGGAGGTCGAGGCGGCGATCCAGGAGAGCCTCGACACCCTGATGCAGGGCAAGACCGTGCTCGCCATCGCCCACCGGCTCTCGACCATCGCGGCGCTCGACCGCCTCGTGGTCATCGACGAGGGCCGCATCGTCGAGGAGGGGACGCATGCCGAGCTGATCGGCCGCGGCGGCCTCTACGCCCGATTGTGGGAGCGCCAGTCCGGCGGCTTCCTGCCCGACCGGGCGCCCAAACCCGAGCCCCGTCGGATTTCCGACGCGTTGCCGGGGTAGAACGCGCGGAACTAGAGCCCGGAATGACGGGGAGGGCATAGGACCTCTCTTCATTCAAATGGGCGGCCGCGCCGGCCAAATCATCGAAAGACCAAGACATGCCGGCATTCGGCCTCGCGGCCTCGGCCGGGGAGGGGCGGCCTCCCGTCCGGCGAGCGTGGATCGCGGAGCTGCGCGCGACCCTCGCGCTCGCCGCGCCCCTCGTCCTCACCAACCTCGCCCAGCACGGGCTGATCACCGCCGACACGGTGATGCTCGGCCGCCTGGGCGCGCCCGAGCTCGCGGCGGCGACGCTGGCCACCAGCCTGTACTTCATCCTGTTCATCTGCGGCATCGGCCTGACCTCGGCGGTGGCGCCCCTGATCGCGGAGGCGCTCGGGCGCGACCGCACCGATTCGGACGCCGTGCGCCGCCTCGTGCGGGCCGGGTTCTGGGCCGCGACCCTCGTCGCGATCCCGCTGATGCTCGGGCTGTGGCACACGCGGGCGCTGCTGGAAGCGATCGGCGAGCCGCCGGCGCTGGCCGAGGATGCCGGCCGCTACATGCGCGCGCTGCAATGGGCGATGTGGCCGGCCCTGCTGTTCATGGTGCTGCGCGGCACCTTCGCGGCGCTGGAGCGCCCGAGCTGGCCGCTCGCCGCCAGCCTGATAGCGCTGCCGGTCAATATCGGCCTCGGGGTCTGGCTCGCCTTCGAGGGCCCCGGACGCCTCGGCATGGGGCTGGTCGGGGTCGGCATCGCCACCACCTGCGCCGCGTTCTTCACCCTCCTCGTGCTCGTCGCGGTGATCCTGCGCGACCGCGGCCTGCGCCGGTACCGGCTGCTGCACCGGGTCTGGCGCTTCGATGCGAAGCGCCTCTCGGCCCTGTTCCGCCTCGGCCTGCCGATGGCGGGGACGGGGCTCGCGGAAGCCGGCCTGTTCGAGGCGGCGGTGCTCGGCATGGGGCTGTTCGGCGCGGCCCAGCTCGCCGCGCACGCGGTGGCGATCCAGATCGCGGCGCTCTGCTTCATGGTCCCGAACGGGGTCGCGCAGGGCGCCACCGTGCGCGTCGGCCTGCGGCACGGCGCGCACGACCCGCAGGG
>NZ_VRUV01000468.1:0-3590 GCF_008039455.1 Methylobacterium sp. WL116 | reverse complement strand
GCCGAGCCGCGCCTGCGCCAGCGCCGCGCGGCCTCGGCCTTCGCGCTCTCGACGATCCCCCTGGTCGCCCTGCTCGCCTACGGCCTCTACGGCTCGCCCGACCTGCCGGCCCAGACGCCGGCCGACCGCCAGGCGGTGCAGTCGGGCGCGCAGGACCTGATGAAGGCCGTCGGCCAGATCGAGGCGCGGCTGGCCGCCGACCCGAACGACGCGCGGGGCTGGGCCGTGCTGGCGCCGGTCTACATGCGGCTCGGGCGGTTCGAGGATGCCGCGCGGGCCTACGCGGCGATCGTCCGGATCAAGGGCGAGACCGCCGAATCCCTGTCCGACTGGGGCGAGGCGATGGTCGCGGCCGGCAACGGCATCGTGCCCGAGGAGGCCAAGGCCGCCCTCACCCGCGCCCTCGCCCTCGACCCGAAGGCGCCCAAGCCCCGCTTCTACCTCGCCCGTGCCGCCGAGCAGAACGGCGACACGGCCGAAGCGATCCGCCAGCTCACCGCCCTGAACGACACGAGCCCGGCCGACGCGCCCTGGCTCGGGCTGGTGCGCGAGAACCTAGCGCGGCTCAAGGGCGACCCCGCACCGCAATTGTCCGGGACGCCGTCGAAATCCGCCCCCGGGCTGCCGCCCGAGCAGCGCGCCGCGATCCAGGGCATGGTCGACGGCCTCGACGAGCGGCTCGCGGCCAAGGGCGGCAGCGTCGACGAGTGGCAGCGCCTGGTGCGCTCCTACAGCGCCCTCGGCGATCCCGAGCAGGCCGGCAAGGTCCTGAGCCGCGCGCGGATGGCGCTCGCCGCCGACCCGGGCGCGGCCGAGAAGCTCGACACCCTGGCCAAGGAGCTCGGCCTTCCGGTCCGCCCCTGACGATCTGTCCCGGCACGGGCGACTTGACCCGGGACGCGCCGCGTCCGACATCCGAGGGACAAGAATGAGGACGGTCCCGCACCGGGCCGACCTCCGTGAGGTCGGCACCGGGGCCGGACCAACCCGCCGGGGACGGACCCACTCGTGACGCGCAAGAGCCGCCGCCTGATCCTGATCGCCGCCTGCGGCGCCGTCCTGGCGCTCGCCGTCGGGCTCATCCTGTCGGCGATGAGCGGCTCGATCGTGTTCTTCCGCTCCCCCAGCGAGGTGGCGGCACAGGGCGTCGGGCCGGGCACGCGCTTCCGCCTCGGCGGCCTGGTCAAGGACGGCTCGCTCCAGCGCGGGCCGAACCAGACGGTGGACTTCGCCGTGACCGACACCAACGCCACCGTCCAGGTCCAGTATACCGGCCTTCTGCCCGACCTGTTCCGCGAGGGGCAGGGCGTGGTCGCCGAAGGGACGCTCGAGCCGGGCGGCATCTTCCGCGCCGACACCGTGCTGGCCAAGCACGACGAATCCTACATGCCGCGCGAGGTCGCGGACGCGCTCAAGGCGCAGGGGCGCTGGCAGGAGGGCGGCAAGGACGGCAAGGGCTCCGTGAGAATGGACCCGCCGAAGGCCGCCGACGCCGCGCCCCCGAACCTCGGACCGCGCACCGAGCGCTGAAACCGATGTCCGAACGCCGAAAACCGATGTCATTGACTCGAGGAACCGCCGCTTGATCGTTGAGGTCGGACATTTCGCGTTGGCGCTCGCGCTGGCGCTCTCCCTGGTCCAGTCGGTGATGCCGATCTGGGCCGCCCGCTCGGGCGACGCCGCCCTGCGGCAGGTGGCGACGCCGGCCGCGCTCGGCGCCTTCGCCTGCGTGCTGTTCGCGTTCGCCGCGCTGACCTACGCCCACGCCACGTCCGACTTCTCGGTCCAGAACGTGGTCGAGAACTCGCACACGACGAAGCCGTTCATCTACAAGCTCTCCGGCGTCTGGGGGAACCACGAGGGCTCGATGCTCCTCTGGATCCTGATCCTCACCCTGTTCGGCGCGATGGTGTCGGTGGCGCGGGACTCGGTGCCGCCGGTGCTGCGGGCCAACACCCTGGCGGTGCAGGGCTTCATCACCTTCGTCTTCGTGCTGTTCGTGATCACCACCTCGAACCCGTTCACGCGGGCGGTGCCGGCGCCGGTGGAGGGCAACGACCTCAACCCGCTGCTGCAGGATTTCGGCCTCGCGGTGCATCCGCCGCTGCTCTACGTCGGCTATGTCGGCTTCTCGATCACCTTCGCCTTCGCCATCGCCGCGCTGATCGACGGGCGCATCGACGCCGTCTGGGCCCGCGCCGTGCGCCCGTGGACGCTGACTGCCTGGAGCTTCCTGACGCTCGGCATCGCGATGGGCAGCTACTGGGCCTATTACGAGCTCGGCTGGGGCGGCTGGTGGTTCTGGGACCCGGTCGAGAACGCCTCGCTGATGCCGTGGATCGCCGGCACGGCGCTCCTGCACTCGACCGTGGTGATGGAGAAGCGCGACGCGCTGAAGGTCTGGACGGTCCTGCTTGCGATCCTCACCTTCTCGCTCTCGCTACTCGGCACCTTCATCGTGCGCTCCGGCGTGCTCACCTCGGTGCATTCCTTCGCCACCGACCCGACCCGCGGCATCTTCATCCTCGTGATCCTGATCCTGTTCATCGGCGGCTCGCTGACGCTGTTCGCGTGGCGCGCCCCGATGCTGCGGCAGGGCGGCCTGTTCGCACCGATCTCGCGCGAGGGCGCGCTGGTGATGAACAACCTGTTCCTGGTGGCCGCCTGCGCCACCGTGCTCGTCGGCACGCTCTACCCGTTGCTGCTCGAGATGCTGACGGCGGAGAAGATCTCGGTCGGGCCGCCGTTCTTCAACTACACCTTCGTGCCGCTGGCGATCCCGCTGCTGCTGATCGTGCCGTTCGGGCAGACCCTGGCCTGGAAGCGCGGCGATGCGCTCGCTGCCTCGCAGCGCCTGTTCGCCGCGCTGGGCCTCGCCCTGGCGATCGGCCTCGGCACCCTGGCCTGGACCTGGGGGGGGCCGGCGATGGCGCCCGTCGGCGTGGGCCTGGGCGCCTACCTCATCGTCGGCTCCGTCCTGGAGATCGTCTCGCGGGCCCGCGGATACGGCAGCAGCCGCACCCGCGCGGTCGGCGTGGTCTGGCGCCGGGCGCTCGGCCTGCCGCGCTCGGCCTGGGGCACGGCCATCGCCCATGCCGGCGTCGGCGTGGTGGTGCTCGGCATCGCGGCGCAGGGCTGGGCCACCGAGGGCCTCGCCACCCTGAAGCCCGGCCAGACGCTGGCCACCGGCCCCTACGTCGCGACGCTCGATCGCGTCGCGCCGCGCCCCGGCCCGAACTACGAGGAGGTCGCGGCCTTCCTCACCATCCGCAACAAGGCCGGCGACGAGATCGGCCGGGTCGACACCGGCAAGCGCTTCTACCCGAGCCGCAAGATGACGGTGACAGAATCTGGCCTGCTCACCCGCGGCGTGAGCCAGGTCTATGCCAGCCTCGGCGAGATCGCGCCCGACGGCAGCATCGGCCTGAGGCTGTACTACAAGCCGCTGGTGCTGCTGATCTGGCTCGGCGCTGTGGTGATGGCCCTCGGCGGCGGCCTGTCGCTGACCGACCGGCGCATGCGCGTCGGGGCGCCCGCTCGCGCCAAGCTCAAGCCGGTTCCCCCGCACGCGGTCCCGGCCGAATGAGCCC
>NZ_VRUV01000467.1:0-3605 GCF_008039455.1 Methylobacterium sp. WL116 | reverse complement strand
GGCTCGCGGGTCGGCAGGCCCGCCCGCATCGGAAAATCGGTCTGCGGCAGGTAGAGGGTCTTCGAATAGTCGCGGCCCGCCAGAACGCGGTGGTGACGACGCGGCCTTGCGGCCAGATGATCGTCGCGGCGGTGTCGCGAGGCGCCAACGCGTCGGCCACGTGGTGGGCGGCGGTGCAGCAATCGGCGTGGACGTGAGGCGTGTCCGGCGAGGGATCGCCGGCGGCGGCAGCGCCCGACAGGCACAGGGCATGGACGTCTCCGGCCATCGGAGCCGGCATCAGGCCGCTGAGGAAGCCCTGCAGGACGAACGCGTAGAGCGCGATCACGGCGGTGATCGCGCGCAGAGGTCTCGTCCTGTGGCTCCCGGGCGTCATGCCGACCCTGTCCGGCGACCGCGTCGCGTCTTCCGATTCCTTGGCACGGCTGGGCCGATTCCGCTGTGGCACGGAGGACGCACGCACCCGTGATGTGCGGGCACGCACCGGCACGCCACAATAAAGCCCGGTCGCCATGGAGTCTTAACCGTACCCGGACACCTTGGGCCCAGGGGAAACGGCGGCACAGCGCCCGCTCCACTTCGCCCATCCATGGACCAGAGCCACCACGATGCTCATTCAGGCTACCACCCGCGCGACCCTGAGCCTCGCGCTCCTCGGAACCGTCGCCCTCGTCGCCCCGGCTTCGGCGCGCGAGCAGGCCGGCGCCGGCTATGCCCAGGCCGAGTGGGCGCAGGACTACGCCTCGCCCGCCGCGATGCAGGTCCAGCGCTCGTCGACGCCGATCCTGTCGCCGCAGACGGTGGCGGCCACCGAGCAGATGGTCGAGCGCTACAAGGAGATCGTCTCCCGCGGCGGCTGGAAGCCGGTCTCCGGTGCCGACCGCCTGCGCATCGGCGCCCGCGGCGCGGTGGTCGGGGCCGTGCGCCAGCGCCTGATCGTGACCGGCGACATCGACCCGGTGGCCGGCAATTCCGGCGTGTACGATTCCTACGTCGCCGCCGGCGTGAAGCGCTTCCAGGCCCGCCACGGCCTGAGCCAGACCGGCACGATGAGCATGGCGACGCAGCAGGCCATGAACGTGCCGGCCGACATCCGCCTGCGCCAGCTCGAGATCAACGCGGTGCGCCTGCGCTCCTACTCGGGCAACCTCGGGCAGCGCTTCGTCATCACCAACATCCCGGCCGCCCTGGTTCAGACGGTCGAGAACGGTCAGGTCGTGACGCTGCACGCCGCCGGCGTCGGCAAGATCGACCGCCAGTCGCCGATCATGAACACCAAGGCGACGCAGATCAACTTCAACCCCTTCTGGACGGTCCCGGCTTCCATCGTGAAGAAGGACCTCATCCCCAAGATGCAGAAGGATCCGAACTACCTCACCGACAACAAGATCCGCATCTTCTCCGGCGAGGCCGAGATCCAGCCGAGCCAGGTCAACTGGAACTCGGACGAGGGCACGCGCTACCGCTACCGCCAGGACTCGGGCGCCGACTTCAACTCGATGGGCATCGTGCGCATCAACATCCCGAACCCGTACGGCGTGTTCATGCACGACACGAACACCAAGGGCGTGTTCGGCGACGACTTCCGCTTCATCTCCTCAGGATGCGTCCGCGTTCAGAACGTGCGCGAGTACATCACCTGGCTGTTGAAGGACACGCCCGGCTGGGGCCGCGAGCAGGTCGAGCAGGCGATCGAGAGCGGCAAGCGCGTCGACGCCACGCTGTCCTCGCCGGTGCCGGTCTACTGGACCTACATCACCGCCTGGGCGACGCCGGACGGCCTCGTGCAGTTCCGCGACGACATCTACAAGCGCGACGGCGTGAACGTGCCCTCGACGATCGGCGCGCCGACGCCGGTCGCCAGCGCCGAATCGACCGCTCCGCAGAGCTTCGAGCCGGGCGACGAGGAGAACTAGCCCCGACGCTTCGGGCGCCGGCAAGACCCGCGGACGAGCCCCCAAAACATGACCGACGCGCGGCCCGTATCCCACCGGATGCGGGCCGTTCTCGTTTGCCACGTAGGTCGCTGATTCTGAGAGCCTGGACGCAGAGACAAAAATTCGGGACGCACAGCCATCGCGGGCAGGCCCACGCTCACTCTAGGACTTTCATCAGGCGCTACGTCCGCATGATGAGTGAGAAGACGTCGAATGCAGCATACGGCATCGATTCCGGCCTGGGTCGCCCGTCGCGGCTGGAGCCGGAGAAACCGGGTCTGGGTCCGCCTGTGGCTCGATCGCAAGCCCAAGGGCAACCGCTCGGCCGCCGAGCCGACCGAACCTCAGGTCGCGAGCGCGACGATCCTGCCGTTCACGCGCGAGCAGAATCGAACCGAGCCGACCCCGCGTCGGCAGCGGGCGCAAGACAGGTGACGCCGGCGGCCCCGCGTCGGCGACACGGCGCGGGTGCGGACGGACGGGTGCCCGCCGTCGCGGCGACCGGCTAAGGTCCACCGAACTCGGCGGCCCGAAGGTCCAAGGCGATTTCCTCCAGCAAGGCGATACGAGCCGACGCGGTCTGCGCGTCGCGCGAGGCGGCGGCCGGCCCCGACGGCGAACGCGGGACGCGGCCCGACAGGCGGCGCCTCGTCGGCATCGCGCTGATGTGCGGAACGCTGGCGTTCTTCGCCTGCCTCGACGCATCGGCGAAGGTGCTGGCCCGTTCCGGCGTCGACCCGCTGCTCACCACCTTCATGCGCTACGGCGTGAGCGTGGCGCTGATCTCGGTGTTCCTCAACCCGGTGACGACCCCGGCCGTCATGCGCAGCCGCCGCCTCGGCCTGCAGGTGGTGCGCTCGCTGTTGCTGTTCGGATCGACGGCGCTGAACTTCTTCGCGCTCCGCCACCTGCAGCTCGCCGAGACCCTGTCGATCCAGTTCGCGGCACCGCTCACCGTCGCGCTGCTCGCCGGCCCGCTGCTCGGCGAATGGTCGTCGCCCAGGCGCATGGCGGCGATTGCGGTCGGCTTCCTCGGCGTGCTGGTGATCGTGCGGCCCGGCCTCGGCCAGGTTCACCCGGCGGTCCTGCTCAGCCTCGGCAACATGCTCTGCTATGCGCTCTACATCCTCGCGACGCGCAAGCTCGCTGCGCATGATTCGACCGCGACGACGATGGTCTATTCCGGCTTGGCCGGCCTCGGGCTGATGACGCCGCTGCTGCCGTGGATCTGGACCAGCCCGGCCTCCCTCACGGTGTGGGCGCTGCTGGTCGGCATCGGCCTGTTCGGGACGATGGGGCACTGGCTGCTGATTCTGGCGCATGCGCGGGCGCCGACCAACGTGCTCGCGCCGTTCCTGTACACGCAGCTGCTCTGGTCGCTGACGCTCGGCTACCTGCTGTTCGGCGACGTTCCGAACCGCTGGACCGTGCTCGGCGCGGCGGTCATCGTCGGCTCGGGCCTCTACCTGCTCGCCCACGACGCGATGGCGCAACGAAAAGGGTCGGCCACCCGAGGGTGACCGGCCCGTTCTAAGACGACGCTGTGTCGGGCTTAGCGGCCCATGCGCTCGCGACGCTCCATCCGCTCCTCGCGGCGGTCCTCGCGATCGCGGCGATCCGCCTCCGGATCGACGCCGAGGACGCCGCCCACGGTGCCGGTGGCCGCAC
>NZ_VRUV01000466.1:0-3611 GCF_008039455.1 Methylobacterium sp. WL116 | reverse complement strand
CTCCGGCCCCCCTTCACCCTGGACCCCCGGCATCCCGCCATCCGGTCCCATGACACAGGAGAAGAACCATGGACGAGAATCGCTTGACCGGCGCCGCAAAGGAATTCGGCGGCAAGGTCCAGGGTGCCGTCGGCGACGTGACCGGCGACCGCGAGACCCAGGCAAAGGGTGCCGCCAACGAAGCCAAGGGCAACGTCGAGAACCTGTACGGGCAGGCAAAGGATGCCGTGCGGGACGTGGCCGACCAGGCTTCCGACCTTGCGCAGGGCGCGCTGAAGCAGGGCCGCGACGCCTTCCCCGACGCCGAGCGCGCCTATCGCCAGGGCGCCGACACGGTGACGAGCTACGCCAAGGAGTCCCCCCTGATGATGGCCGCGATGGCCGGCGCGCTCGGCTACCTCCTCGCGATGGTCGTCCACGGCCGCCGCTAGGCCCGGCGCCCAGTTGAAACGTCCCGCAGGTTAGGAGAAGCATCATGACCGATCCCATCCAACCTGCGGGTCCGCCCCCCGGCGCCAACAGCCCGATGCAGGCGGCCAGGTCGCCGGCCGGCTTGGCCGATGCCGTGAGCGACCAAGCCAGCGGCTATGCCGACCGGCGCAAGTCCGAGGCGGCCGGCTTCCTGTCAGAGCTCGCCCGCGCGCTGCGTTCGAGCGGCGGCGAGCTCGACGCCCAGGCTCAGGTGAGACCGTTCGTCTACACGGTCGCCGATAACCTCGATGCGTTCTCGGACCGGGTCGCGCGGCGCGGCTGGCGCGACCTCTATCGCGATGCCGAGGTGGTCGCGCGCGCCAATCCGCTGGCGACGACCCTGGTGGTGGGGGCGCTGGGATACGGCGCCTTCCACGTCCTGCGGTCCGGCAAAAGCGATGTCCGCAAGTCCCGGGTGGCGGAGCCCAAGCAGGCGTGGGGCGGGTATCCGTGAGCGCCGTCCCTCCACCCCAACCGCCCGGCGGGCTGCACGGCCTCCTGGCAGAGGCGCTCCGGGCTGCCAGCGACGTCATCCGGGGCGAGATCGCCCTGTTCCGCCAGGAGATGATCAACAACCTGCGAAGCCTGATCGTCGGCTTGGCGGCGATGACCGGCGCTGCCGCGTTCGCTCTCGTCGGCTTCCTGGTCCTAGTCGACGCCCTAGTGACGTGGCTCGCCACCGTCGTTGGCTCGGAGGCGCTCGCCGCCCTGATCGCCGGCGTCGTCTTCCTCGTCATCGGCATCGTCCTGGCGCTGGCAGCCGAGAGACGGTTCTCGCTCAACTCGCTTATGCCGACCCGGACGGGCCGCCAGCTTCGACAAGACGCTACCGTCATCAAGGAGCACGTGGACGCATGACGAGCGAGGCCGACGCACTGGAGCGCGAGATCGAGGCGAGCCGCGGCCGGCTGGACCGGACATTGGACAATCTCACGCAGCGCCTGACCCCGACCGGCATCGTCGAGGACATGCTCGGTGCCGTCCGTCGCGACGCGACCGGTGCCGGCCTCTACGACGGCGCCCTGGTGGCCGTCCGACGCAACCCGGTGCCGGTGCTCATGATGTGTCTCGGTGCGGTGATGCTGCTCAAGGGCATCCGCCCTCGTAAAGCCGCCACGTACCAGGCCTTACGCGATCCGGACCGGTTCACCACCCCCGCCATCGCCCCGAACCCGCCGACAACCGTCACGAAGAACTCCGGCTGATGCGCCCGTATGTCGCCGGGGTTCGCCAGCATCGAGCCGACCGACTTCTAGCACCACATCCGGAGGGACCCCTTGATGCCCACCATGCGGACGCTGATCCATTCCGGAAGCAACGACGATCGCTGGTTCCTCTGCCACGGCGACGACCCGGCGGACGTGTTCGTCTTCCACGAGCCGAATGAGCCATCTGGCGACTCGCCGTCCTGCGTCGAGCTTGCCGCCTTCCTAGCATCCGGCTGCGGATTGCCGGAGCATTATGCGCTGATGACGATGATCGGGGCGCTGGTCCAGGCCGGGCATGCCGGCTCGGCCCCACCCGTCCGCGGTTCCGAGGCCACCGCCGCCGGTGCCGAACCGACCCCGGTCGAGGCCGCCTTCTTGATCTGACCCTTAGCCCCCCAAGCTCACGAGACCGCCATGGCCATCGACTACCGTTCGGAAATGCAACGACCCCACCGAGCAGTTGGAGAGGGCCGGGGCCAAGGTCATGCCGGCAGGGGCGGTCAGTCCCGCGGCGGGTGACGGTGGTCCCGACGATGTGCCCGTCCCATCGGGCGACGGCGCATGAACGCCGAACGTCGCGAAGGCCCGGCCGCCCATCGCGTTCACGATTGAGCGATTGCCCCAAGCCCGCTGTCTTTCTGTGAGATGCGCCAGGGACATTCATCGGAACTCTCATGGTCCATACCGGCTACGACCCCGCCCTCGTGGCGCTATCCATCGCCATCGCCTTTTTCGCCTCGTACACAGCGCTCGACCTCGGTGCCCGCGTACGTGGGGCCTCGACCTGCCTGCGCTGGGCCTGGGTCGCCGCGGCCTCCGTGGCGATGGGAGGCGGGATCTGGGCGATGCACTTCGTCGGCATGCTCGCCTTCGAGATGGGCATGCCCGCCGCCTACGACCTCGGCATCACGGTCGCCTCACTGCTGATCGCCATCGTCGCCACTGGCGGGGCCTTCGCCTGGGTTAGCCGCAAGCGGGCCGGCCCTCGCGATGTCCTCGTCGGCGGCCCACTGATGGGCGTCGGGGTCGCCGGGATGCACTATGCCGGGATGGCCGCGATGCGGGTGCCGGGCAACCTGGCATACAGCCTGCCCGTCGTCGCCGCCTCCGTCGCCATCGCAGTCGTCGCGGCGACCGCCGCGCTGTGGCTGACCTTCCGGCAGAACGACGTCTGGCAGAAGCTAGTCGCCGCGGGCGCGATGGGTCTCGCCGTCGCCGGGATGCACTACACCGGCATGGCCGCGGCGACCGTCACAGCGGAGGTTGCCGGGGCGCATGCCGCGCACGCCGGCGGCGTCGGCCTGGGCCAGCAGCACCTCGCCCTGTACGTTGCGGGCGCGACCTTCCTGATCCTGTTCATGGCCATTGTCGCTTCCTCGTTCGACCAGCAGCGGGTGCAACGGCACCTCCATGCCAGCGAGGAACGTTTCCGGGCCGCCGCCGAGGCGGTCGGCGACATCATCTGGACCGCCGACGCGCGGGGCGCCATGACGGGTTCCCAACCGTACTGGCAGGCCTACACCGGTCAGTCCGAGGCCGGGTGCAAGGGGACGGGCTGGGCGGAGGCCGTACACCCAGACGACGTCGAGCCCACCAAGGCGGCATGGCGCGAGGCCGTAGCGGCGAACAGGGGTTACGAGCTCCGGCACCGCGTTCGGAACCGGGACGGCGAGTACCGCCTGTTCGCGGTCAAGGGACGGCCGGTGCGCAATCCGGACGGAACGATCCGCGAGTGGGTCGGCGTACACGCCGACATCACCGAGCGAGAGGCATACGAGGCGGCGCTGGAGGAAGCCCGCGACGCCGCCGAGGAGCACAGCCGGGCGAAGAGCCGGTTCCTGGCAAACATGAGCCACGAGTTGCGCACGCCGCTATCCGCGGTGATCGGCTATTCGGAGATGCTGGAGGAGGAGGCGGAGGAACTCGGCCAGG
>NZ_VRUV01000465.1:0-3617 GCF_008039455.1 Methylobacterium sp. WL116 | reverse complement strand
AGGCCTTCATCCAGTTCGCGGGCTTCACCGCCGGTCGCGCCTCGTCGTTCTTCGACTTCTACGCTCACGACTTCGAGCTGGCCGGCGCCACCGCCGGCTCCGACGTGTCCTCGACCAACCTGATCGCCTACACCGCGACGCTGGGCAACGGCTTCTCGGCGACGCTCTCGGTCGAAGACCCGACCTTCCGCCGCTCGCCGATCTTCTCGCCGACCACCAACTCCGGGAACGTGACGCTCAACACGGCAGCGGCCGTGTTCGCGCAGAACAACTCGCCGATCCCGGTGTTCATCGGCTACAACGCTGCTGGAGCCGCGGCCCGCTACAGCTTCGTCGATGGCATCGAGCGCAACCGGATGCCCGACTTCGTCGGCGCCCTGCGCTACGATGCGGCCTGGGGCTCCGCCCAGCTCACCGCCGCGGTGCACGAGCTGAACGTCGGCAACGTCGCCAACGGCGCCGGTACCCCCGTCGGCGCAGGTGTCATCTCCAACGTCAGCATCCCCCACACCAGCAACGACTACGGCTACGCGGTCCAGGGCGGCGTGAAGGTCAACCTGCCGTTCATCTCCCCCGGCGATACCCTCTACCTGCAGGGCGCCTACGGCGTCGGCGCGCAGATGTACACCGGCTACTCCTCGTACACCGGCTCGTACACCCAGAGCACGACCACGATCCAGGGTCAGAAGTTCGCGCAGTACTTCTCCGACGCGACGATCAACCCCTACACCGGCCAGATGTCGAAGTCCGACAGCTTCACCGTGGTCGGCTCGTACCTGCACTACTGGTCGCCTGAGCTGCGTTCGGCCGCCTTCGGCTCCTACGGCGAGCAGAGCTTCTCGGCCGGCGCCCGCGCCGGTCAGGGCGATGCGTTCACGCTCACCGGTGGTACCGGCTTCGGTGCGAACTCGGTCGGCACGCCCGGCACCCGGTTCTACCAGCTCAGCCAGGCGCTTCGCGACACCTACCAGTTCGTCGCCGGCGCGAGCCTGATCTGGTCGCCGGTGAAGGACCTCGATATCGGTGTGGAAGGCCTCTACACCCAGATCGGCGTCAAGAACGGCCGCGTGATCGACACCGACAAGGATCCGACCGCCTACTCGCGCATCGCCGCGATCAACGCCGGCGGCGCCGTTCGCACCGCGACCAGCGACGACGTCTTCCAGGCCAAGGTTCGCGTCCAGCGCGACTTCTGAGGCGACGCGCCGGATCGGGCGTCGGCTCCGCGCGGGTTTCGACGAGACCCGCGCGGACGGGCATCTGCAGACCCGAGATCCATCCTTCGAGGCCCGGCGGCAACGCCGGGCCTTTTTTCATGCCCGGCCGGCCGCGGGTCATGGATGGAGACAGCCGGCGCGGTCTCTCGGCCGGCCCGTCCGCGGGCCATTGACGTTCCTGGAGGCTTCGGGATGAGATGACGGTGCCGGCGCAGCCCGAATCCGTCGAAGTCCCGGCGGATCCAGGCTCCTGCGGGCGGGCGCCCGGGCCTCGACGAGCTCCGGGCCAGGTCGGTCGCGACGACGTGACCGACCGGGACACGACCACCCCGTCGGCAAGAACGGGCCGGCCCGCCAAGAGGCCGGATCTTCGGAAGGACGCCCCGTGACGAGCCCCCTCTCTCCGCCCCTCGCGGATCGGCCCGTTCCGGGCTCGGACCCGACGCGCCGGTTCTGGCCCTTCGGCTGGTGGCGCCTGGTGGACACCCGGATCGGCATCATCCCGCTGCCGATCTACGCGATCGTCGCGGTGCTCCTGGCGATCCTGACCTCCGAGGGCGAGATCCGACCCGACGGGCCGACGATGATCGCCGTGCTGGTGCTCGGCGGCTTCACCTGCGCCGAGATCGGCAAGCGCCTTCCGATCCTGCGCAACATCGGCGCGGGGGCGATCTTCGCGACCTTCGTGCCCTCCGCCCTAGTCTACTACAAGTTGATCCCGCCCCAGGTCGAGAAGGCGATCGTCGACTTCACCAAGTTCACCAACTTCCTCTACATCTACATCGCGGCGATCATCGTCGGCTCCATCCTGGGGATGGACCGGGACGTGCTGATCAAGGGCTTCCTCAAGATCTTCGTGCCGCTGGCGGTGGGCTCGCTGGTGGCCGGCGCGGTCGGCACGCTCGTCGGGACGATGCTGGGCCTCGGCGCCCGCCACACCTTCTTCTACATCGTGGTGCCGATCATGGCCGGCGGCGTCGGCGAGGGCGCGATCCCGCTCTCGATCGGCTACGCCCAGATCCTCGGCCAGCCGCAGGGCGACGTGTTCGCCCAGGTGCTGCCCCCGGTGATGCTCGGCAGCCTCACGGCGATCATCCTCGCCGGCACCCTGAACTTCGTCGGCAAGCGCTATCCCCACCTGACCGGAGAGGGAAAGCTCCAGCCCGACCACGATGCGACGCCCCCCGGCGACGCCGCCGCGAAGGCCGAGGCGAATTCCGGGCAGGTCGACGTCTCGACCATCGCCGCCGCCGGGCTCACCGCGATCACGCTGTACCTCCTCGGCGTGATGGCCCACCACCTCACCGGCCTGCCCGCCCCCGTGGCGATGCTGTTCCTCGCGGTGCTTGCCAAGCTCTCGAGCGCGGTCTCGCCCCACCTCCAGGCCGGCGGCTTCGTGGTCTACAAGTTCGTGCAGACCGGCATGACCTATCCGCTGCTCTTCGCCATCGGCGTCGCGCTGACGCCCTGGGACAAGCTGATGGCGGCGTTCACGATCACCAACCTGATCACCATCGTCGCCACCGTCACCACGCTGATGGGCACCGGATTCGTCGTCGGGCGCCTGCTCGGGATGTACCCGATCGAGACCGCGATCGTGAACGCCTGCCATTCGGGGCAGGGCGGCACCGGCGACGTGGCGATCCTCACGGCCGCCAACCGCATGGCGCTGATGCCGTTCGCCCAGATCGCCACCCGGATCGGCGGCGCGCTCACCGTGACCGGCACCCTGGTCGCGCTGAGATGGCTGACCGGGATGCCGGCCTGACCCGGCCCGGCACCGCGGGACACCGCACGCCCGGGGCATTTCCCGCAGTCGTTACAACCCTGGGTTAAGTCAGCCTTCACCCTCTGCCGACACTCTGCTTCGGGACCGCCAAGGGCGGCCCGAATCGGAACGCTCCACGATGCTCGCGACAGCCCGAGATCCCTTCCCGCCAAGCCGCTCCGGCGCGATCCGCCAGACCAGCGCGTCGCGGCCGACGAGGCCGACAAGCTGGCGCGCCAGACGCGGGTGCTCGGCCTGCGCTGCCTGCCCGAGACCACCTTCGCGCGCCTGACGGAGATCCTCGCCGAAGGCCTTGATGGCGGAAATGTTTCCGGAACCGTATCCATCGTCCTGACCGATGTCGGCGCGGTCTCGGAGCCGGGCTTCCTGCGCGCCCTCGCGCATCTCGCGGCCGAGCTGCCGCAATTCGGCTGGCTGATCGCGGGCGCGCCGCAGGCCATGCCCGGGGCACGATCGGTCGCGGTCCCGCTGCTTGCCGAATCGGAGACCGCCGCCGCGGTGGACGCGGCGGTCGAGCGGCACGCGGCCGTGATCTCGAAGATCGGCCGAAGCACGGCGGCGACGCTCTGCCGTGGCCTGCCGGGCCTCGCCGACCGCCTCGTGGCCGAGGC
>NZ_VRUV01000464.1:0-3618 GCF_008039455.1 Methylobacterium sp. WL116 | reverse complement strand
GGCGAGGAGGAGGGCGATGGCGAGGACGGGGCGCATGGACGGCTCCTGGGTTTTACGGGGTGGCGACATTGGTTCAGCAGGACTAGGTGCGTCTTCCCTCCCCCCTTTGCGGGGGAGGGAAGACGCACCGTCAAAACGCATCGGCCGTCGCAACCCCGGTCGGCGCCTCCGCCCGGGCGGCGGCGCGCAGGCGCTCCACCGGCCGGCGGCCGAAGCCGAGGAACAGGATCGGCGTCAGCACCGTGTCGAGCAGCGTCGCGCTGATCAGGCCGCCGAAGATCGTCACGGCGACCGGGTGCAGGATCTCCTTGCCGGGCGCGTCGGCGCCGACGAGCAGCGGCGCCAGCGCGATGCCGGCGGCGAGCGCGGTCATCAGCACCGGCGTCAGCCGCTCCAGGCTGCCGCGAATCACGAGGTCCGGCCCGAACGGCAGGTCCTCGTGGATCGCGAGGTTCAGCCAATGGCTGATCTTGAGGATGCCGTTGCGCGTCGCGATGCCGGTCAGGGTGATGAAGCCGATCATCGAGGCGACCGAGAGCGGCTGCCCGGCGAGCCACAGGGCGACCACCGAGCCGATCAGCGCCAGCGGGATGCTGCCGAGGATGATCAGCGTCAGCACGGCCGAGCGGTAGCGGCCGTAGAGCAGGGTAAAGACAAGCGCCAGCGACACGAGCGAGAGCAGGCCGATGGTGCGCGCCGCCTCGCCCTGCGCCTGGAACGCGCCTTCGAGGCTGGTCGCGTACCCGGCCGGCCACCGGGTCGCATCCACCTGCTGGCGGATGGCGGCGACGACCCGGCCCATGTCGGCGCCGGGCGCGGTGTTGGCCTGGACGACGATGCGCCGGCGCGCGTTCTCGCGAAGGATCTGGTTCGGGCCGTCGGTCTCGCGGATGTCGGCGATCTGGCGGGCCGGCACCCAGCCGGAGGGCGTCTCGACCAGGAGGTCGCCGAGCGCCTGGGTGGTGCGCTGGGTGTCGGAGAGCCGCATCACCACGTCGAAGCGGCGGATGCCGTCGACCACGCGCGAGACCACTTGGCCGTTCGAGAGCCGGCTCAGCTGGTCCACGAGCGCCGCCGGCTGCACCCCATAGAGGGCGGCCCGCGCGTAGTCGACGCGGACCTCGAGCTGCGGGATCAGCACCTGCTTCTCGACCTGCAGGTCGGCGATGCCGGGGATCGCGGACAGGCGCTGGCGCAGGTCGTCGGCGAGGCGCCGCAACGTATCGAGGTCGTCGCCGAAGATCTTCAGCGCGATCTCGGCGCGCACCCCCGAGAGCATGTGGTCGAGCCGGTGCGAGATCGGCTGGCCGACGTTGACGGAGACCGGCAGCAGGGCGAGGCGGGCGCGGATGTCGGCGACGAGGGCGTCCTTGGGCCGGGCGCCGGGCTTCAGGTCGACCTCGAGGTCGGAGGAGTGGACGCCCTCGGCATGCTCGTCGAGCTCGGCCCGGCCGGTGCGGCGGCCGACCGAGCGCACGTCCGGGATCTCGAGAAGCAGGCGCTCGGCCACCAGCCCCATCCGGTTGCTCTCGGGCAGCGAGATGCCGGGGTTGAACGCCATGTTGACGGTGAACGAGCCCTCGTTGAACGGCGGCAGGAAGGCGCGCGGCAGCCACGTCGCCGCGACGGCGGCGGCCGCGACCGCGAGCCCGGCCGCGAGCAGGATCGGGCGCCCGCGGGGCAGGGCGACGCGCAGGGTCGCGGCCAGGGCACACTTGAGCCCGCGGATCAGCCCGCTCTCGTGCTGGTCGAGGCGCTTGAGGCCGGGCAGGAGGTAGTAGGCCATCACCGGCGTCAGGGTGATCGAGACCACGAGGCTCGCCAGGATCGCGACGATGTAGGCCTGCCCCAGCGGCGCGAACAGCCGGCCCTCGATGCCGGAGAGCGCGAACAGCGGCACGAACACCAGCACGATCACCATCGTCGCGTAGACGATGCCCGAGCGCACCTCCTGCGAGGCGGAGACCACCACGTCGAAGGTCGAGCGCGGGTCGCCCGCCGCGCGGTTCTCGCGCAGGCGCCGGAAGATGTTCTCGACGTCGACCACGGCGTCGTCGACCAGCTCGCCGATGGCGATGGCGAGCCCCCCGAGGGTCATCGTGTTGATCGACAGGCCGGCGAGGTGGAAGGCGATGGCCGTCGCCAGGATCGAGACCGGGATCGCGGTGAGCGAGATCGCCGTGGTGCGCAGGTTCA
This sequence comes from Methylobacterium sp. WL116, assembly GCF_008039455.1. Classification (NCBI taxonomy): domain Bacteria; kingdom Pseudomonadati; phylum Pseudomonadota; class Alphaproteobacteria; order Hyphomicrobiales; family Methylobacteriaceae; genus Methylobacterium; species Methylobacterium sp. WL116. The sequence continues at coordinate 1,422 of NZ_VRUV01000464.1, read as the reverse complement.
GCAGGAACGCGAACAGGACGATCGCCACTACCGCGATCGCTTCCACCAGCACGTGCTCGACATTGCCGATCGAGGTCTCGATGAAGTTCGCCTGCCGGAAGATCAGCCGGTCGGCGCGCACGCCCTTCGGCAGGGTGGCGGTGATCTCGGCGAGCGCCGCCTCGATCCGCGCGGTGAGCGCGACGGTGTCGGTGCCGGGCTGCTTCTCCACCGAGATCACCACCGCCGGCGCGCCCATGTAGCCGGCATCGCCCCGCTTCACGCGCGCCGAGAACGATACCTCCGCCACCTGCCGCAGGAAGACCGGCCGCCCGTCGACCGTGGCGACGACCATGTTGCGCAGGTCGTCGAGGTCCATCGTCCGGCCGAGGTTCCGGATCAGGTATTCGCGGGCGTACTGGTCGGTGAAGCCGCCGCCGGTGTTGGTGCCGAACTGCGCCAGCGCCGCCTCGAGCTGGGCCTGCTTGACGCCGAGCGCCCGCAACGCGGCGGGCTGCGGCGCGACGCGGAACTGGCGGACCTCGCCGCCCATCGGGATCACCTGCGCGACGCCGGGAATCGAGAGCAGGCGCGGCCGGATCGTGAAGTCGGCGATCTCGCGCAGGCGCATCGGATCGACCGTGTCGCCGGTGAGCGCGACCATGACGATCTGCCCCATGATCGAGGAGATCGGCCCCATCGTCGGGCTCACCTCCGCCGGCAGCTGCGGCCGCGCCATCGCAAGGCGCTCGGCCACCTGCTGGCGGTTGCGGTAGATGTCGGTGCCCCAGTCGAACTCGACAGTGACCACCGACAGCCCGACGCCGGAGACCGAGCGCACCCGGGTGACGCCGGGCAGCCCGTTCATCTGCGTCTCGAGCGGGAAGGTGACGAGCTGCTCGACCTCCTGCGGCGCGAGCCCTTCGGCCTCCGACATGATGGTGACGGTGGGCCGGTTGAGGTCGGGGAAGACGTCGACGGGCAGCCGCGTGACGGTGAAGGCGCCGTAGACGACGAGGATCGCGGCGACGGCGAGCACCGCCAGCCGGTTCCGCAGGGCCTGGGTGACGAGGAGCGTGAACATGCGCGGGCTCCCGTCAGCGGATCTGGTTGAGGAGCTCGGCGCCCTGCGTCACGATCCGCCGGCCGGGCTCGAGCCCGGAGACCACCCGGACGCGGGCGGCGTCGAGGGGCTCGACCTGGACCTCGCGCGGCGCGAAGCGCTCGGGGGCGACGTGCTCGTAGACCAGGGTCTGGCCGTTGCCGCCGCGGACCACGCCGAGCCGCGGCAGGGCGAGGCCGGTCTGCTGCGTGTCGGTGGCGGCGAGCACCGTCACGAACTGGCCGGTGCGCAGCTCGGGCGGCGCGTCGCGCACGGCGAACTGGATCGGCACCGCCTGGGCCCGGTCGGCGAGGCCGGCGCCGCGATAGGCGAGCTCGAGC
>NZ_VRUV01000463.1:0-3622 GCF_008039455.1 Methylobacterium sp. WL116 | reverse complement strand
GCGCGACGCCGGCGCGGCGGGCGTGCGGGCGGGGGCATGACGGGCCATCGCGCTCGTGGCACGCGTTCCGCGGGGTCACACCGTCGCGCGGCGGGGTTGGAACGGCGGCCTCGCTTTCCCCATCCGGCGGGGCGGCGTATGAGGACGTTCCCGAACCGTTGCGAGACCCCATGTCCGCCTCCCCGATCGCTCTCCACGCGAGCGGTCCCGCACGCGACCCGGCCGCCGACGAGGCCCTCGACCCCGATGCGATGCGCCGGCCGCTGCCGGATGCGTGGTACTGCGTCGGCCAAGCCTCGGGCCTGACCGGCAAGGCGCTCCGCGCGGTCGAGCTAAACGGCGAGCAGATCGTGATCGGGCGCGATGCGGACGGCGCCCCGTTCGCGCTGCGCGACCGCTGCCCGCACCGCGGCATGGCGCTGTCCAAGGGCGGCTTCGACGGCGCCGAGCTGGTCTGCCCGTTCCACGGCTGGCGCTTCTCCACCGAAGGCCGCTGCCGCGACGTGCCGACCCTCTCCGAGCACGACACGGCCGACTTCTCGAAGATCGTGGTGCAGCGCTTCCCCGTGATCGAGAGCGCCGGCTTCGTCTGGGTCAACCCGCATCTCGGGACGCCGGGCGAGACGCCCGCCCTGCCGGCGCTCGACTTCCACCCGGTCGGCTCGCTCGTGGTCGAACTCGTGGTCGAGGCCTCGTTCGACCTGACGACCTTGAGCCTCGTCGATCCCGGCCACGTCGCCTTCGTTCACGATTCGTGGTGGTTCCGGCCGTCCAAGGCGCTGCGCGAGAAGAAGAAGACGTTTCGGCCGGTGCCGCACGGCTTCGTCATGTCGAGCCACGCGACGACGACGAGCTCGCCGGTCTACCGCCTGCTCGGCGGGGTGCCCGACGTCGAGATCGAGTTCCGCCTTCCCGGCGTGCGCCTGGAGCGGATCACGGCGGGCGCCAAGCGCCTGGCGAACTACACCTTCGCGACGCCGCTGACCGCCAACCGCACGATGCTCACCAACGCCCTCTACTGGAGCGTCCCCGGCCTCAACCTGCTCAAGCCCGTCGCCCGCCCGCTGATGCGCCAGTTCCTGACCCAGGACCAGCAGGTGCTCCAGCACGCGCAACTGGGCCTCGACCGCAAGCCGACCATGGTGCTGTTCGGCCAGGGCGACCTGCCCTCGCAATGGTACTTTCGCCTGAAGCGCGAGGCGCTGGAGGCCGCGCGCGCCGGGCGCCCGTTCGCGAACCCGCTGGAGTCGCGGGAGCTGCGCTGGCGCTCGTGAGAGGCATCGGGGCGACCCGATGCGCGTCTCGGTCGCGATCCCGCGCGGGAACGTCGGTTCGGACAGCGCGATCTTGCCGTTCAGCTCCGATCAGTTCGGCAGCAGCCCCGCTTCCCGATAACTCTGGATCAGGGAATCGAACAGCGTTATGTCCGCGCGGCTTCGCGCGACGATCTGTGCGCCGGCGACCGCCGCGTAGACGGCACGCGCTCTCGCCTCGCCCTCGTTCGGCGCGACCAGCTCGGCGGCGACGAGCTGCCGACGCAGCCACGCCGTGTTGACGTCGGCGAAAGCCTGAACCTCCTTCAGGACCGGCTCGGGCAACGCATCGTATTCCGTCGCCATGAAGCTGCTGAGGCACATGCGGTTGTCGCGCGCCAGCGACAGGCGAAAGATGCCGGGGTACCGTCTCAGCGCCTCCGTCGGGCTCGAGGCATGCGCCGACACGTCCTCGAGGTCGCGGGCGATGTCCTCCCAATAGCGGCGCGCGACCGCCTCGCCGAGGAGGGCCTTGTTGGCGAAGTAGTAGTTGATGCTCGCGGCCTTGATGCCGACGGTCTCGGCGAGGTCGCGGAAATTGAGACCGCCGTAGCCGTAGGCCATCGCCGCCTCCCGGGCGGCCGCCAGGATCGCCTCCCGCACGTTCTCCTTCGACGTCGCTGCCATGCCCAACCTCCATCTGTCATATGGCAGACAGGGGTTGACGAGACAAGCGCCGGAACGTAGCGTGCTGCCTGTCATCTGACAGACAGGCGAACGTGATGGAAAGCGAGACGACGATGTCCGACAAGCTCAGGCTCTTCACCTCCCCCTCGGCCTTCCCGAACCCGCAGCGCCTGCGGATCTTCATGCACGAGAAGGGCATCGCCGACCGCTTCGACGAGACGGTCTACGACATGTCGCCCGTCGGCGAGCAACGGGGATGGAAGCACCTGAAGATGAACGCCTGGGGCGAGACGCCGACCCTCGCGCTCGCGGACGGGTCCTTTCTCAGCGAGACCTCCGCCATCGCCCGCTACCTCGACGAGGCGTTCGAAGGCCGCAAGATCATGGGCGAAACGGCGCTCGAGCGCGGCCTCGACCAGATGTGGGACAGCCGGGTGTGGGTGCACATCCTCTACCCCATCGTCACCGCGTTCCACGTCCTGCACCAGGGCCTGGGCCCGAAGCTCGAGCTGACCAGCAACCCGGCCTGGGGCGAGCATTCGCGCAAGGTGGCGCTGGCGCATGCCGGCCTGGTCGACCGGCATCTCGCCGACGGCCGCGCGTGGCTCCTGGGTGGCGATCAGCCGACCTTCTCGGACATCACGCTGGCGACGGCGATCGCGTTCTCCAAGTTTCCGGTCAACGCGACGCCCCTCGATGAGCGCTTCGAGCATCTCGATGCCTTCTGGCGGCGCTGGCAGACCCGGCCGACCTTCATCGCCGCCTACGCCGACCGGAGCAGCGGCGTCCCGGAGATCGACGAACGCGCCTGAGCGTCCGGCGGTCGGTTCCGGTCATCGCCCCACCGCGAGCCGCCCCGTGCCGCCCTTGGACGCCGGCTTGCATTGGACGGCGGCCTGCAGACGCCGCCTTCCGACCAGTGCCGGCGCCCGTCCGCATGCCCGACATGGATCGGAGGAGGGCGGTCGCGAAACCGGGCCTCGACCCCTATCGCGCCTTCCCCCGCGTCGCCTCGTCCCTGCAAGGCGTGATCGTCTTCGGATCGGGCCGCCGGTCGGGGGCCGGCGCCTCGAACACCGCGAGGTAGCCCACCCCGCCGTCGAGCACCGAAAAGCCCGTCTCGCGAAAACCCGCGGCGGACAGCTCGCAGCGCAGGAGCTTGGGCGGCGTGCCGTGGCGCGAGGGGATGTCGTCGGCGTCCACGATCCCGACCCGGCTGCCGGGCCTCATCGCGGCGGCGAGGTTGTGGAGCAGGCCGTAGGGCTGGGTGATCTCGTGGTACATGTGCACCAGGATCGCCGCGTCGACCGATCCGGGCGCGAGGCGCGGGTCGTGCGGCTCGCCGCGCACCACCGTGACGTTGGACAGGTCGGCCTTGCGCAGCCGGGCTTCGAGGTCGGCGAGGTAGCGCGGCGTCACGTCCTCGGCGAGCACCCGGCCCTGCGGCCCGACCAGCGGGCTCAGCCGCGTGACGTAGTAGCCGCTGCCGGCGCCGATGTCGGCCACCGTCTCGCCCGGCTTGAAGCCCATCAGGCGGGCGACCTGCCCGAACTCGTCGGCCTTGTCGCGCTGCGCCTCGAAGGCCCATTGCGCCGCGACGATCTCGGCCACCGGCCGGTCCGGCTTCGGGAAGGCGGCAGCCGGGGCGCCGGGCGGTCCCAGGGGTTCCGCCGCCTGCGCGC
>NZ_VRUV01000462.1:0-3638 GCF_008039455.1 Methylobacterium sp. WL116 | reverse complement strand
GGGACAAGGTTGGGGGGACGGGGGTTCGACGGGTTTGAACGACGGCTATGAATGGATTTCCTCTAGTCGGATTTTGAGTGTCGAATTCATAAAGCGGAAGTTCGACGCTCGGGAGGATTTAGCCCGATGTCGATTGCCGGCGATTGCGTTCTGACGGCGGAAGCGGACTTTCTGGCGGACACGTTCCGCTAGACACCGCACACGAAAGGCGATCTGCCAAGGTTGCGTTGGGACTACCTATGCATGATCCTCGCAGGAAGAGGATATGGTCACGGGGGCAAGTCTTGAGCTTGATGGACGATCTCGTCGCCATTCCGCAGCGCGAGAAGGGTGGAAGCATCGCGCTCGAACGGCTTGATTACCAAGCCTCTTGGGCTGTCTCGCTCGTTCTGATGCTACACGAAAAGCTGGATGACTACGCCGTCGCGTTCGAATTTCACGACGACATCGTGGTACTGAACGGCTCGACGCAGCCAACCAAGGCACGATTTTATCAGGTCAAGACGAGAACCTCCGGCAATTGGACTGTAAAGAGGCTTACGCAGCGCTATAAAAAGCGTGATGGAAGCGATAAAATTCCATCAATAATGGCAAAAATGTACGATAACAAGACTAAATTCGGCAACGCGGCTGAGGTTCTAGGCTTCGTTAGCAACCAACCTTGCGAGTTCATTGAGTATACGAAGTGCCCTTGCACCTTCGATGAAGGCGAAGTCGTCAAAACCGACGCGCTCAAGAAAGCGCTGGCGACCGAGGTTCCGACGTTCGCAGCAGGCGACATCAAGCTTTTCGAGTATTATCTATCGGACCTCCCGCTGAGCAGGCCCGGAACTATGCTTCGGGGTCTGATCCTTCAGTTCCTTGAACGCGAACTCGGTATTCCGGACTGCCCGTCATCGACATTCGTCGTGGTCATTCTCGAACACGCCCGCGAACGGTCCAAGCACATGGGCAGCGTGACGAGCTTCCAGGATTTAATGCGGGCGAAGGCGCTTACGCGTGCTCAGGTCCAGGAGATGCTGGACGAGACCAAACGGCGTCACCAGAGCAGGCCGAAGTGGTCTACCGTCTCGAACGACCTCACAGAGATATCTCCTGTCCGAAAGCGCGATATCAGGCGCGCCTGGGCACGCTACGAGCTTGAGAAGCTCAGCATGGTATCAATTGCTTTCGAGCAATTCTGCACGAACCTTTACGAACATGCGAGCGGTATCGACGATGGCGATCAAACCCTTGCCGGGATCGTTGAATCAAATCTCGGACGCGTCCGCGCGCTCGCCCAGCAGTTCGGCATTTATCAGGACGACGCGTACCTGAGTGCGGCCTTCCTCTACGAGTTCTCATCATGAGCGACGAACGCAGATTTAGATTGCTGGTGAGGAACTTGCGCAAGAAGACCAATGAAAAACTTACGCTTCAAAAAGTTATATCTCATGTCCGACCTGGAGCAGGGGGCGTTCCAGACGACGTTCGACCCGAAGATAACGATCATCCTAGGGGGCAACTCAACAGGTAAGTCATCCCTGATCAAATCCTTATACTGGGTTCTCGGTGCGGAGCCAGCCCGCGTTCACGAAAACTGGCCTAAACTGAAGGTGACTGGTCTCCTTGAATTTCAGGTTGATGGTAAAACCTTCTTCATGCTTAGGCATGGATCGGTTTTCGCGCTGTTCGACGAGGCGCGCATTCTCATGGAGTCGATGCAAAAGGTGACGAGCCAGTTGGCACCGTCCCTCGCGAAGCTACTTGGGATCAGTCTGGTCTTGCCGGACCGAAAGGGGAACCCGACAACGCCGACACCGGCCTTCTTCTTCCTGCCGTTCTACGTCGATCAGGATGTAGGTTGGGAGCGTCCCTGGCAGTCGTTCGATGGGCTGAAGCAGTTCGCCAACTACCATCGAAGCATCGTCTCGTACCATTCGGGCATCCTGCCGGACGAATGGTACGCCCGCCGGGCTGAGCTTCAGCTGATGGCCGTCGAAAAAGGCGAGTTGCAGAGCCAAGCGACCGTCGTCGAACGATCGGCCCTGGCTCTGCGGCAATCCGTGACCCAAGACGCGTTGTCGATCGACCAGGAAGCGTACGAGGCGGCGATCCTGCGTTTACTATCCGAGCTGAAAAAGCTGCGGGAGAAGCGAGCCAAGTTCGCTGCCTCATTGAGCGACGTGATAGCGCAAAGAACGCTCCTGAACGACCAGTTCGAGGTCGGGCGCCGCGCGCTCAAAGAGCTTGAGAACGATCGCGAATGGCTCGTCGAGCGGGGCGATGAGCCTATCCCATGCCCGACGTGCGGAACGGTCCACGAAAACAACTTCGCGATGAGGTTCGGCATTATCGAGGATCGCGAGGCATGCGTCGCGGTCCTGAACGAGCTCGTCGACCACATGATCGAGGTCAAGGCGCAGGTTGAGGCCGCTCGCCTGAACCTCAGGAGTGCCGACGAGCAGATCGCCGCTGCCCAACAGGTGCTCACCATCAAACAGGGCGAGATCACCCTTGCCCAGGTCATCGCGTCGGAGGGACAGCGTCAGGCGCTGAGCGTCTTCGACCGACAGGCCGCAGATATCGAAGCCAGGACAGCCGAGTTGACCACCGGGATCGAATCGGTGAGAAAATCGATACGCAAGCTCGAAAACAAAGCGCGAAAGGATAGGATCGAGTCATTTTTCGCCCAGCAGATCACATCAAATTTGAAATCGCTAGATGTTAAAAATATCAATTTGGATAAAGCGCAGAAAATTCATTACGTCATCAAGGATACCGGATCGGTTCATCCTCGTGCTGTCCTCTCCTACGTCCTAGCGTTTGTCAGCACCTGCTTCGAGCACACGACGGCGATCACTGCGCCTGTCGTCCTCGACAGTCCATTGCAGCAGGATCAGGACCCCGTAAACGCGAAACGTATCTTCAGCACGATTGAAGCGCAGAGGCCGGCGAACGCCCAGTTCATCGTGGGGTCAGTGTCGCTAAATGGATATGAGATGGACGGAAAGAAGATTGAGCTGACAAACGAACGCAAGCTGCTGCAGCCAAGTTTATACTCGGGCATATCGGCAATAATTGATGAGTTTAGAAATCAAATGATCTGAGATGGGGCCTATTACAAAACTCGGTCTATGCATTGCGATTGAATTTCGAATTTAACAATTTACCTGCAGGTTCGAGTGGCTCATCCGCCTGGGATATGGTTCAGTTCAGTGATCTAAATTGAAACTGATCGTGTTCTATGCCCAGCTTGGGGGCATAATTGTCGGAGCGGCAACGGAACATACGTCTGCTCTTGGGAGCCGCACGGCCGTTTGAATACGACTAGGTTAGGTCGAAAGCGGCCGGTGAGACTCTATGGAACGCCGCTCTCCTCCATACCGGCGCGCAGCCCACTCACCGCGCGCCGGCCAAAACCCCGCAAAAAATCACTTGTGCTTGGCGATGACCTTGTCCTTGATGCCGTCGTAGACCGACTGCGAGAGGATCTTCTTCTGCACGAGGTCGTCCTTGCCCTTGTAGGGGCGGCCCTTGATGATCGCGGCCGAGCGGGCGGCGCCGATGCCGGGGAGCGCGTCGAGCTCGGCGGCGGAGGCGCTGTTGAGGTCGAGCAGGGCGCCCTTGGCGGCGTTCGGCGCGCCGGCGACGGGGGC
>NZ_VRUV01000461.1:0-3645 GCF_008039455.1 Methylobacterium sp. WL116 | reverse complement strand
CTGGCGGGGCTCGCGGCCGACGGCCTGGCGCGGGCCGCCAAGGACATCAGCATGGCCGGGCTCGTCGGCACCGCGCTGATGCTGATGGAATGCTCCGGCGTCGGCGGCCGGATCGACCTCGACCGGCTCCCGATCCCCGACGGCGTCGCGCTGGAGCGCTGGCTCACCGCCTTTCCGAGCTTCGGCTACCTCGTCGCGGCCGCCCCCGCCGAGGCGCCCGCGGTCGTCGGGCGCTTCACCGAACGCGGGATCGCGGCCGCCGGGATCGGCAGCCTCGACGCGAGCCGGGTCGCGCGGGTGGCGCGCGGGACGGAGGAGGCAGTGGTGTGGGATTTCGGCAGCTCGCCGCTGATCGGCTGCGGCGCGACCCGCGGCGAGGGAGCGTGAACCCATGCCGCGGCAGCTGCGCATCGCGATCCTGACGCATTCGACCAACCCGCGCGGCGGCGTGGTGCATGCCCTGGCGCTGGCGGAAGCGCTGTGCGGGCTCGGGCACGAGGCCAGCGTGCACGCCCCCGACCCCACCGGCGGCGGCTTCTTCCGCCCCGCGCGCTGCCCCACCGTCTCGGTCGCGGCCAAGCCCGCGGCCGGGACGACGGTCGAGCTCGTCCGGGCGCGGATCGCCGACTACCTCCGCCATTTCGCGACGCCGGCGGCCTGCGACTTCGACCTGTTCCACGCCCATTGCGGCATCGGCGGCAACGCGCTCGCGACCCTGGCCCGCCGCCGCCTGATCCCGGGCTTCGTCCGCACCGTCCACCACGTCGACGCGTTCAGCGATCCGCAGCTCGCGCAGTGGCAGGACCGGGCGATCCTGGACGCGCAGGCGCTGCTCTGCGTCAGCGCCGGCTGGAAGGGCGTGCTCGCGAGCGATTACGGGGCCGAGGCGACGATCGTCGGCAACGGGATCGACACCGACGCCTACGCACCCGAGCCGGCCGACGACGACGCGGCGGTCGCGGCGCGCTTCGGCCTCAGGACCGGCCCGGTGCTGCTCGCCGTCGGCGGCTTCGAGGCGCGCAAGAACACGCTGGGCATCGTCGCAGCGTTCGCCGCGTTCCGGGCCTCGCACCCGGAGGCGCAGCTCGTGGTGGCGGGCGGCGCCTCGCTCCTCGACCACGCGGATTACCGGGCCCGCTGCCGGGACGCGCTGGCGCGGGCGGGTCTCGCCGTCGGGCCCGGGCAGGCGGTGGTCGAGACCGGGCCGGTGGCGCAGGCCGTCATGCCGGCCCTCTACCGCCGCGCCGACGCCCTGGTGTTCCCGTCGCTGAGCGAGGGGTTCGGCCTCTGCGTGCTCGAGGCGATGGCGAGCGGCACCCCGGCGATCGTCTCCGACTGCGCGCCGTTCACCGAGTATCTCGGGCCCCGCGACGCCCTGTTCGTCGATCCCGACGACGCCGCCGCGATCGCCCGCGCGATGAAGGCCGCCCTCGACCCGGAGGTCCGGGCGCGCCTGATCCCGGCCGGGCTCGCGATCGCCAAGACCCATCCCTGGCGGCTCTGCGCCGAGCGGCACCTGCCGGCCTACGCCGCCTGCGCGCGCCGGCGCTTGGAGACGTCCCATGCCTGAGATGCGCTTCCACATCCGCTGGCCCGACGGCGCCCGCGAGGCCTGCTACTCGCCCTCCCTGGTGATCAAGGACCACCTCGCGGTCGGCCAGGACTATCCGCTGGCCGAGTTCGTCGCGCTGAGCCGCACCGCGCTCGGGATCGCGAGCGAACGGGTGCGCGAGCGCTACGGCTTCCCCTGCGGCCGGGCGCTCGCGCAGCTCGCCCGGATCGAGGAGGGCGCGCGCCGGCAGGCGCCGGGCACCGTCCACGTCGAGGCCTTCGAGGAATGACCGTTCGCGAGGAATGACCGTTCGCTCCGCCCGCACGCGGGCGGGCCTTCGCCAGAGACCAGGAGACGCGCCATGAGCCGCCAGCCCGAGCCGGACACCCATTCGCCCGCGCACTGGCCCGTGATCGTCGTCGGCGGCGGCCAGGCCGGGCTCGCGATGAGCCGGCAGCTCGCCAACCGCGACATCCGCCACGTGGTCTTCGAGAAGAACCGCATCGCGCACACTTGGCGGACCCAGCGCTGGGACAGCTTCTGCCTCGTCACCCCGAACTGGCAGTGCCGGTTGCCGGACTTCCCCTACGACGGGCCGTCCCATGACGGCCGGGACCCGCACGGCTTCATGCGGCGGGAGGAGATCGTCGGCTACATCGAGGCCTATGCCCGCCACATCGCGGCGCCCCTGCGCGAGGGCGTCGGCGTCGCGGCGATCCGCCCGCGGCCCGAGGGGGGATTCGCCGTCGCCACGGGGGAGGGGGTCCACACCGCCGACGCGGTGGTGCTGGCGATCAGCGGCTACCACCTGCCGGCGATCCCGGCGATGGCCGCGGGCCTGCCGGCGGAGGTGCGGCAGGTCCATTCCTCGGCCTACCGCAACCCGGCGCAGATGCCGGACGGGGCGGTGCTCGTCGTCGGCTCCGGCCAGTCCGGCTGCCAGATCGCGGAGGACCTGCACCTGGCCGGCCGGACGGTGCATCTCGTCACCGGTTCGGCGCCGCGCTGCCCGCGGGTCTACCGCGGGCGCGACGCCGTCGACTGGCTCGCCGAGATGGGCCAGTACGACCTCACGGTCGAGAAGCATCCGCTGAAGGACGAGGTCCGGCGCAAGGCCAACCACTACCTCACCGGCCGCGACGGCGGGCGCGACATCGACCTGCGCCGCTTCGCCCTGGAAGGCATGCGCCTGCACGGGCGGCTGACGGGCATCGACGGCCCCCGCCTCGCCTTCGCCGACGATCTTGCGAAGAACCTCGACGGGGCGGACGCGGTCCATGTCGGCATCCAGGCCGCCATCGACCGGCACATCGCGGCAGCCGGCATCGCGGCCCCGGAGGAGGCGCACTACGCCCCCGTCTGGCAGCCCGGCCCGTTCGAGCCCGTGCTCGACCTCGCGACGGCCGGAATCCGCAGCGTGATCTGGGCGACGGGGTTCCGTGCCGATTTCGGCTTCGTCGAGGCCGACATCCTCGACGGCCGCGGCCTGCCGGTGCACCGCCGCGGCGTCACCGCCCAGGACGGGCTCTACGTCGTCGGCATGCCCTGGCTCTGGACCTGGGGCTCGGGGCGCTTCTCCGGCATCGCGCAGGACACCGCCTACCTCGCCGACGCGATCGCCGGAGCCGCCGCCGCGCAGCCGCTTCCGATCGCCAGCTGAGACGGCGGCCTCCGCGAAGGCCTACCCGACGATCACCCGCCGGTCGCCGGCCCGGCGGGTGAAGCCGGTGGCGTCGAGGTGCTCGAGCAGCGGGATCGAGAATTTTCGCGAGATGCCCAAGGCCGCCCCCGCCTCGCGGGCGAGGAAGCCGGATTCGGGCTGGGTCGCCCCGGGGAAGGCGGTGCGGAGCTTGGCCCGGGCCTCCTCCACCGCCGCCTTGTGGAACAGCACGGCGCGGCGCTGCACCCGGTCGACGGCGCGGATCACCGTGCCGGCGCCGACGAGGTAGGTCAGCGCCTCGCGGCGGCGCACGTCGCGCCCGATCGCCTCCGCCTCGTCGGGCGGGTTGAGCCCGGCCTGGCGGAACACGGCTTCCAGGCGCCGGGCGACCTCGCTCTCGTTGCGGGCCGGGTTGAACGCCGCGCGGCGGAAG
>NZ_VRUV01000460.1:0-3651 GCF_008039455.1 Methylobacterium sp. WL116 | reverse complement strand
CCCCGGAAGGCGACGCGGCCGCCGAGCCCGCGCTCCGCGACGCGGGCTTTCAGGTCCTCCCGAAGCTCGCCGCCGCCGATCAGGTCGAGGCGCCAATGCAGGTCCGGCGGAAGGGCCGCGAGCGCGTCGATCAGGTCGTCGTGCCCCTTCTTGGCGACGAGCCGGCCGACGCTGAGGATCCGAATCGGATCCTGCGCATCCGTGCCGTCGCGCGGCGGCCGGAGGGGCGGCGCCGGAAAGCGGGCGAGATCGAGGCCGTGATAGGCCAGCGCGACGGAGCCGGCTTCCGCTGCCGCCCGACCCGCCGACACCGCCCGCAGGCGGCCGAGGCCGTCGCGGGTGCAGGTCACCCCCCAGGCCGCGTCGGAGAGCTTGTCGGACAGCTCGCGGTCCGGCGTCGTCCAGATGTCCTTGGCGTGCGCGGAAAAGCTCCAGCTTCGCTCCGTTAGGAGCGCGGCGTACCGCGCGACGCTGGCCGGCGTGTGGAGGAAATGCGCGTGCAGGTGCCGGACCGCCTCGGGCAGCTCTCGCGCCAGCACTAGAGCCTGCCCGAGGCGGCGGATGCGCGAGGTGGTCGGGTCGTGCAGGAAATCCGTGGCGAATTGGAGCGCCAGCGCGACGAAGCGCCGGCGGCGGAGGCCCCAGGCCAGCCCGCGCAGCACCCGCAGGGGCGCCTCGTGCAGGTATTCGGGGAGGTAGGCCACCGGCGCCGCGATCGCGTCGTGCATCGGATGGCGGCTCGCGTCGGTCGGGCGGCGCAGCGACCAGATCGCCAGTGCGAGGCCGCGGCCCTCGAGCGCCAGGATCTCCTGCGCGATGAAGGTCTCCGACAACCGCGGATAGCCCTTCAGCACGATCGCGATGCGCGCCTCGCTCACGGCCTGTCACCGAGGGCGAGGACGGGTGCGCCAGCGTTCAGCACGCGGACGCGCTCGGCGATCCGGTCGAGGCCGCCGAGCAGGTCGGGGATCCGCGCGCGCGACGGAGGCGCCTGGTCCGGCAGGGCCCGGAGCGCCGCCGCCATGCGCATGGGGTCGCGCCCGTCCGCCTCCAGCACGGTGCGGGCGAGGCCGAGGCCTTCGGCGGCCACCGCGCGGATCTCCTGCTCGCGCCGCGGCGTGGTGCGCGGCACCAGCACCGCCCGCTTGTCGAAGGACAGGATCTCGCAGAACGTGTTGTAGCCGCCCATCGCCACGACGCCTGACGCCTTCTCCATCAGCAGCTCGATCTCGCTGTCGAAGGTGATCGCGGAGAGCCGGCCCGGCAGCCGCGCGATCCGGCCCAGAAATGCCGCCCGGCTCTTCGAGGCGAGGAAGGGTCCGAAGGCGATCAGCGCGGGAAGCGGGATCGCGGGATCGGCCTCGTAGGCCGAGATCACCCAGTCGATCAGCCCGTCGCCGTCGCCGCCGCCGCCGGGGGTGACCAGGATGAACGGCTCGGCCGCGACGCCGGGCTCGGCCCGGTCCGGTCGGGCGCGCGGCGCGGCGCGGTGGAGATAGCCGGTATAGGTCGTCCGGTCCGAGAATTCCGCACCCACGGGAAGCGCGGCCAGCGGCCGGTGGATGCGCGCGAGGCCGTAGATCCAGATCTCGTCGTAGAACCGGCGGACCGCCTCCGAAGCGCCCTTGCGCTCCCATTCCGGCACGAGGCGGTCGGGGTCGTCGAGGACGTCGCGCAGGCCCAGCACCACGCGGCAGCCGCGGGCGCGCAGGTGCTCCAGCGTCGGCAGCATCTCGCCGTGGAAGCCCGTCGGCTCCTTATCGACGATCACGAGGTTCGGCCGAAAGTCGCGGGCGGTGCGCAGGACGATGTCGGCGCGCCGGGCGACCGTCTCCTGCAGCGACGCCTGCGGGTCGAGCCCGGCATAGCTGCCGTCGGCGCGCTTGGTCACGCCGGGCACGCGCACGGAGGAGACGCCGCGGGCGAAGGCGAAGCGGGCGACCACCGTCGAGCCGGAGACGATCATCGCCTCGACCTCGCCGGTGCCGGCCAGCGCGTTCGCGATGGTGCGCGAGCGGCGCAGGTGCCCGAGCCCGAACGTGTCGTGGCTGTAGATCAGGACGCGGCTCGGGCGCATCACGGTCTCATCCTCGAACGCCCCCTCGCGCCGCCGCCATCCGCGCCCCGGCACGCGCAGCGCGCGCAGGCGCAGCGTCGCAGCCGGTCTGCGGTCGCACAAGCCGGGCCGCCGTGACAATGCCTCGCGTGGGACGACACCGCATTCCGGAGTGACGGAGGCCCGGGGCTGTGAGTCCGCGCACGCTCGGGCTTCGCCTTTTCGTTGCACGATGACATGCGTGTGACGCGCGGGCTCGCGAGAGGGTATGGGAGCCGGAACGGGGGCCGGGGACGGGCGATGCGGGATCTGGAGCCGACGCTGTTCGGCTATATCTGGCGACATTCGAAGCGCGACCAGTTCGCGATCTGCGCCGTCGTGCTCGCATCGCTGCCGTTCTACTTCGCCTCGCTCGACCTGCCCAAGCGCATCGTCAACGACGCCATCTCCGGCAAGGCGTTCAAGGGCGGGCGCGAGACCGTCGACTTCCTCGATCTCATCATCCACTGGCCCGGCTGGCTCGGCGGCGAGCAGCAGGTGCTGTTCTCGGGCTTCGAGGTCGACCGCACCGGGCTGCTGTTCGGGCTCTCCGGGCTGTTCCTGACCCTCGTGCTGATCAACGGCGCGTTCAAGTTCTGGATCAACCTCAGCAAGGGCGTGCTCGGCGAGCGCATGCTGCGGCGCCTGCGCTTCGAGCTGTTCTCGCTGATGCTCCGCTTTACCCCGGACACGACGCGCGAGGTGAAGTCGTCGGAGACGGCGACCATCATCCGCGACGAGGTCGAGCCGATCGGCGCCTTCATCGGCGACGCGATCGTGGTGCCGTGCTTCCTCGGCACGCAGGCGGCGACCGCGCTGATCTTCATCCTGATGCAGAACCTGTGGCTCGGGCTCGTCGCCGGCTCGATCGTCCTCGTGCAGATCGTTGTGATCCCGCGCCTGCGCCGCGAGATCATCCGCTTGAGCCGGAAGCGCCAGATCGCGTCGCGGAGCTTCGCCGGCCGGGTCGGCGAGGTGCTGGACGGGCTCGAGGCGGTCACCGTCAACGACACCGGGCGTTGGGAGCGTGCCGAGATCGGCGGCCGGCTGTTCAGCCTCTACGACCTGCGCCTGCGGATCTACCGGCGCAAGTTCCTGGTGAAGTACCTGAACAACCTGCTCGCGCAGGTGACGCCCTTCCTCTTCTACGCGATCGGCGGCCTGTTCGCGCTGCGCGGAGAGCTCGACATCGGCCAGCTCGTGGCCGTGCTGGCCGCCTATCGCGATCTGCCGCCGCCGCTCAAGGAGCTGATCGACTGGGACCAGCAGCGCCTCGACGTCGAGGTGAAGTACGAGACCGTCGCCGCCCACTTCGCGCCGCACCGGCTGCGGCCGTCCGAGCCGGAGGGCCAGGGCCTGGTACGGCCCCTCGGCGGCCCGCTCGAGCTGGACGGCGTCAGCCTCAAGGATCCCCTCGGCGGCCCGGCGCTCGAGCTCGGGGCCGTCAGCCTGCCGATGCCGGTGCAGGCCGCGATCCTCGCCCCCGCGGGCGGCCTCGGCCACGTGGTCGCGCGGCTCGTCGCCGGGCTGCAGGCGCCGCAGGGCGGAACGGTGCG
>NZ_VRUV01000045.1:0-16579 GCF_008039455.1 Methylobacterium sp. WL116 | reverse complement strand
GCCCTCGATCCAGGCGCGGACCTCGCCGCTCTCGATCAGCCGCTTGGCCTCGTCGTGCCCGGTCGCCTTCACGAAGCGCTCGACCGTGGCGGCCGAGAGGGTGGTGATGTCGCGCTCGGCGGGCAGCCTGCGGCGGCACCGGCCGCTCCGCCGAAGGCCGCCGAGCCGCTGACGATCATCTACGCGAGCGAATCCGGCAACTGCGAGGCCCTGGCCGGCACCGTCGCCAAGCTCGCGCGCAAGCAGGGCTTCAAGCCGAAGGTCATCGACTTCGCCGACCTCGACCTCGCCGTGCTGCCGAAGGCCGGCAAGCTCGTCGCCATCGCCGCGACCTGGGGCGAAGGCGAGCCGCCCGCCCGCGCGACCCACACCTACAACGCCCTGATGAGCGACGGCGCCCCGCGCCTCGACGGCGTCGAGTTCGCGGTGCTCGCGCTCGGCGACACCTCCTACGCCGAGTTCTGCGCCATCGGTAAGGCGCTCGATGCCCGTTTCGAGACGCTGGGCGGCAAGCGGGCGGCCGAGCGCGCCGACCTCGACCTCGACTACGAGAGGCCGGCCGCCGCCTGGATCAAGGACACGCTGAAGGCGCTGGCGCCGGCCCCGGTCGCCGCCGACAACGTCGTGGCGGTCGACTTCGCCCGCGCCACGGCTGCCGAGGACGAGGATGCCGAGCCGAGCCGAGAGCCAGTCGTGGTCGAGGTGGTCGAGCACGTGAACCTCAACTCGTCGCGCTCGGACAAGGAGACGATCCACCTCGCGCTGGCCTTCGAGGACGGCGCGCCCGCCTACGAGCCCGGCGACTCGCTCGAGATCTACCCGGAGAACGACCCGGCCCTGGTCGAGGAGATCCTGAAGGCGACCGGCCTGACCGGCGACGAGGCCCTGCGCCGCTCGCTGCTCGCCGAGCGCGACATCACCACCCTCTCGGCCGCCACGGTCGAGCGCTTCGTGAAGGCGACCGGGCACGACGAGGCCAAGCGGCTGATCGAGAGCGGCGAGGTCCGCGCCTGGATCGAGGGCCGCCACCTCATCGACCTGATCGAGACCTACCCGGCGGCCCTGACCGCCGAGCATCTCGGCGGCATCGCCCGTCCGCTGCCGCCGCGCGCCTACTCGATCGCGTCCTCGCGCAAGGAAGTCGGCGACGAGGTCCACCTCGTGATCGCCGCCGTGCGCTACGAGACCCACGGCCGGGCGCGGACCGGAGTCGCCTCGACCCACGTCGCCGACCGGATGTCGGACGGCGCCAAGCTCCGGGTCCGCCTGAAGCCGAACCGCCACTTCCGCCTGCCCGCCGACCCGGCGACCGACATCATCATGGTCGGGCCCGGCACCGGCGTCGCCCCGTTCCGCGCCTTCGTGCAGGAGCGCCGCGCGGTCGAGGCCACCGGCCGCTCATGGCTGTTCTTCGGCGACCGGCACTTCACCCACGACTTCCTGTACCAGCTCGAATGGCAGGAGGCGCTGGAGGACCGCTCGCTCACCAAGATCGACGTGGCGTTCTCGCGCGACCAGCCGGAGAAGCTCTACGTGCAGCACCGCATCGACCAGCATCGCGAGGAGCTGGTGGAGTGGCTGGAGGGCGGCGCGCACCTCTATGTCTGCGGCGACGCCAAGGCGATGGCCAAGGACGTCCGCGTCGCGGTCGAGAACGCCTACGCGGCGGTGAAGGGCCTGAGTGCCGACGATGCCGCAGCGGCGGTGTCGGCCCTTGAGCGCGCCGGGCGTTACCAGCAGGACGTGTACTGACGCCACCCCTTCCCTCTCCCCCCTGCGGGAGAGGGTGGCCCGCGAAGCGGGTCGGGAGAGGGGAGCGACGATGCCGGATACGGCGCTCCCCTCTCCCGACCCCTGCTGACGCAGGGGCCACCCTCCCCCGCAAAGGGGGGAGGGAGATGCGTCGGCAGTCGAAATGAATCGAGACGGATCACCGCCATGGACGACCACAAGCCTGCTTCCGAGCGCGTCTACGAGACCCCGCCGACCGGCCGCCCGATCGACGAGGCGGAGGCCGCGCGGGCTGCGGGGCTCGCGCACAACGAGCACCTGAAGATCGCGAGCGGCTATCTCCGCGGCGGCTTGGCCGACGGGCTGCTCAAGCACGCCACCGGCGCGATCTCCGACGATGACGGCCAGCTCGTGAAGTTCCACGGGATGTACCTGCAGGACGATCGCGACCTGCGCCCGGAGCGGACCAAGAAGAAGCTCGACAAAGCCTACGCCTTCATGATCCGCCTGCGCATCGCCGGCGGCGTCATCAGCCCGAAGCAGTGGCTGGCGCTGGACGACATCGCCACGACCTATGCCGGCGACGCGATCCGCGCGACGACGCGCCAGACCTTCCAGTATCACGGCGTGATCAAGTCGAACCTCAAGCGCACCATGGCGGCGATCGACGCCGCGCTGCTCGACACCATCGCCGCCTGCGGCGACGTCAACCGCAACGTCATGGCCGCGACCAACCCGGCCCAGACCCACGCGCACGCCGCGGCCTACGAGCTGGCCAAGGACATCTCCGATTCGCTGCTGCCGCGGACCAACGCCTGGCGCGAGATCTGGCTCGACGGCGAGAAGGTCGTCGGCGGCGAGGAGGAGTTCGAGCCGGTCTACGGCAAGACCTACCTGCCGCGGAAGTTCAAGATCGTCGTCGCGGTGCCGCCCTCGAACGAGGTCGACGTCTTCGCGCACGACCTCGGCTTCATCGCGATCCTCGACAAGGCCAACAAGCTCACCGGCTGGAACGTCACCGTCGGCGGCGGCATGGGCATGACCCACGGCGAGCCGGACACCTTCCCGCGCACCGCCGACCTGATGCTGTTCTGCAAGCCGGACGAGGCGGTGAAGGTCGCCGAAGCGGTGATGACGGTGCAGCGCGACTGGGGCAACCGCACCAACCGCAAGAACGCCCGGCTCAAGTACACGATCGAGCGCTACGGCCTGAAGGCGTTTCGCGCCGAGGTCGAGAAGCGCGTCGGCAAGGCCTTCGCCGACCCGAAGCCGTTCACCTTCACCGGCAACGGCGACCGCTACGGTTGGACCGAAGGCGACGACGGCCGCCATCACCTGACGCTGTACGTGCCGTCGGGCCGGATCAAGGATTACGAGGACGGCCCCAAGTTCCTGAGCGGCCTGCGCCGGATCGCCACCGAGCACGAGGGCGACTTCCGCCTCACCGGCAACCAGAACGTGATCATCGCCAACGTGCCCTCCGAGAAGCGGGCGGCGATCGAGGCGCTGGTCGACGAATACGGCCTGACCAAGGGCGCCGGCGCCCTGCGGCGCAACTCGATCGCCTGCGTCGCGCTGCCGACCTGCGGCCTCGCCCTGGCCGAGAGCGAGCGCTACCTGCCCGACCTGATGACCGAGCTCGAGGCGAGCCTCGCCCGCCACGGCCTGCAGGACGACGAGATCACGATCCGCTCGACCGGCTGCCCGAACGGCTGCGCCCGCCCGTTCATCGCCGAGATCGGCCTCGTCGGCCGCGGCCCCGAGCGCTACCACCTCTACCTCGGCGCCGCCTTCGACGGCTCGCGCCTGGGCAAGCTCTACCGCGAGGACGTGAAGGCCGACGAGATCCGCGACACCCTCGACCCGCTCTTCGCCGACTACGCGCGCGGCCGCAATCCGGGCGAGCGCTTCGGCGACTACCTCGTCCGCGCCGGCCACGTGGCGAAGACCACCAATGGGCCCGACTTCCACGACAACATCGGCGCGCTGAAGCCCGCCGCCTGACGCGAAACCGCCTCCGCGCCGCGAGCGTTCGGAAACCTCGGCTCGCACCTCGCGTTGCGCCTGCATCGGCGTAACCCGGGGGCGACCATGAGTGATGCGAAGGCGATCCGCTACGCGGTGGTCGGCGGCGGCTGGATCTCGCAGGCCGCCTTCATGCCGGCGGTGGCGCAGACCGGCAATTCCACGATCACGGCGCTGGTCACCGGCGATCCGGAGAAGGCCGCTTCGCTCGGCGAACGCTATCGCCTGACCACCTTCTCCTACGACCGCTACGCCGAGGCGCTGGCCTCCGGCCTGTTCGATGCGGTCTACCTCGCGCTGCCGAACGCGATGCACCGCGACTACGCCGTGCCCGCGCTGGAGGCCGGCATCCATGTGCTGCTCGAGAAGCCGATGGCGACGAGCGTCGCCGAGTGCGAGGCGATCATCGCCGCGGCCGAGCGCGGCAACGCCCGGCTGATGCTGGCCTACCGCCTGCACTTCGAGCCCGGCTCCCTCGACGCGATCGAGCGGGTGCGGACCGGCGCGATCGGCGAGCCGCTGGTCTTCACCGCGACCTTCGGCCAGCACGTCGCGACCGAGAACCACCGCGCGCACCAGGGCTACTGGGCCGGGCCGGTGCCGGACATGGGTACCTATCCGATCAACGCCGTGCGCAACCTGTTCGCCGACGAGCCGGTCGAGGTCCACGCCCACGGTGCCCGCCGGCCGGGAAGCCCCTACGCCTTCCACGGCACCGTCGCGGTCACGCTCCGTTTCCCCGGCGACCGCCTCGCGCAGTTCACCGTCTCCTACGAGACCGACTCGGTCGACGCCTACCGCATCGCCGGGACCGAGGGCGACCTCCTGATGGCGCCGGGCTTCACCTTCGGCCAGTCGCTCGCGGGCGAGCTGACCCGTGGCGGCGAGACCGAAGCCCTGTCCTATCCGAGCGTCGACCAGTTCGGGGCCGAGACGCGGTACTTCTCGGATTGCATCCTGAACAGACGCGTGCCGGAGCCGGACGGCGAGGAGGGGCTGGCCGACGTCCGCATCCTTGCCGCGATCGAGCGCGCGCTCGAGACCGGCCAGCCGCAGGCCCTTGCGCCGATGCGACGCCGAACGCGGCCGGACGCGTCGCAGGCGATCGCGCTGCCCGAGATCACGCCCCCGGACCTCGTCAACGCCGCCAAGCCGGGCGGCTGAACGCAGCGAGCGGCCGGCGATGCGACCGGCCTCGCTCTTACCCATCACCGCGTGCTGAAGTGATCGCGCCGAGTGGACCTCGTAAGCAGCATGATCTTGGGATCACGCGGCCGTCTGCGGTGTCGCTGCGCGGCATCTCGGCACCAGGGACGCGCGGGAGGCGGCGATCGACGAAGCGCCCAGCTCATGCGCGTCGGAACAAGGTTCGTCATGCGTCGCCATGTTGCCTCGCAGCAAACACGTGCTGCCCTGCAAAGACCAAAGCTTGACGGTAAGATGCGGATAAATCTCCGCGCGCGTCGAACGAAGTGGGGCCGTGCTCGTTATCCCGAAAATCCATACGGGACCGAGACATGGGCAAGCACGAAATCCTCGGATACTTCGAACACCGCCGCGACGGCGCCTGGGTCTGCGTCCGTCCGTTCACGCTGACGACCAAGAGCGCGGCGGTCGACATCCGCCAGGGCATGCGCTTCGACTACGGCAAGCGCGTCGGCGGCGTCGACCTCGCTGAATACCTCGAGCAGCTCGGCTCGCAGTTCGGTTCGTAAGCCGTCTGCTTTTTCGGCGTTCGATCGATCAGGGTGATGCGGGCCCTCCGGCCCGCGTCGGTCACAAGCGATAGGCGGTCCGGCAGCCGCCCCAGTGGCGCCCTTTGATCTTCAGCGGTGCGTCGACTTCGGTCACCATGATGATCTGGGTGCCGAGTTCGCGTCGGTAGACCTGAAGCGTCACCGGCCGCATTGAACGCGCCGCCGTGATGCCGGTCCGGTCGTCGAAGATGCGCAGGTTCCGCGCGTTGACGTGGTTCCACATCGGGTCGTCGCTGCGCTGCGGCTGCGAGTAGACCCGGTTGTGGAACGGCAGGAAGCCGTTGCGGTCGGTCAGGATACAGAACATCATCCGCTCGTCGCGCCCGAGTTCCGCCTCGAGGATCGGTCCGAGCAACCGCACGATCGGCTCGACCGAGCGCGTCATGAACTGCGCCGGGTTTGAGCCGGCGATCGGCCGGTAGTCGGTGTCGAACAGGGCCGCCTCCGACACGCGCCCCGCGGCCAGCTCTCCTTCGAGGATCGACGCGGCCTGCGCCGCCAGGGCCTGGACCTTGACGATCAGCGGCGCGTGCTCCGCGTGGATCGACGCGATCTTTGCCAGCAGCTTGTCGCGGAACGCGCCGTCGTTCGCCTGGAACGCGCAGTGCACCCCCATCGCGCTCGTCGCCACCACCTGTGCCTGGACCACGCCGACGGTGTCGATCGCGATGGCGATGCCGGCCCCGACCGCGATGGATTCCCCCTCCGGCGCGCGCAGCAGGACGCCGCCCTCGCTCAGATCAACCGTGCGGGTGCTGCGCCCATCCGGCAGGCGGACCTGGAGGTCGGCCGGGTAACGATCGAACCGGCGCCGGTCGCCGAGCTCGCTCTGGCGGACCACGGTGACGAAGCGCTGGCCCAGGCGGCCGGCCTGCTCGGCCGCGGACGCGGTGGCCGACTGCATGCGCTCCGCCTGGCGGTCGAGGTCGAACGCGGCGGCGCTGGCCGAGCCCGCATCCGCGTCGAGATGCGCGACGAGGTCCGAGGTGCGGGTCGCCTCGTCGACGATGCTCGTGACCGTGCGGGCTTGGATGTCGGCGATCTCCCGGACGCTGGCGAAGGACGGGCGGACCGATTCGATGGCCCCGGCCGCGGCCTCGATCGCGGCGCCGGAGGCGGCGGCGCCTTCCCGGAGGCGCAGGACGCGGGTCCGCACCTCCTCGGCCGCCCGCGCCGTCTCGACCGAGAGCGCCTTGACCTCGGCGGCGACGACCGCGAAGCCGCGCCCGGCCTCGCCGGCGCGGGCGGCTTCGATCGTGGCGTTCAGCGCGAGCAGGTTCGTCTGCCGCGCCACCGCGGCGATCGTGTCGACGATGCCGGCGATCTCGTTGCCGGCCTGGGCCAGCGTCGCGATCAGGGCGCGCGCCTCGGAGCCGCGATCGCCGGCATGGTCGAGATGACCGCCGGCCTGCGACATGGCCGCGGCGGTCTGGCTCGCGAGGGTCGACAGGCTTCCGGTCTGGCCGGCGAGGCTCGCGGTCGCGGCGGCCGCGTTCCGCGAGACCTGGACGAGGTCGTCCATCTGCGCCCGGATCGCGGAGAGGCCGCCCTTCATCTCGGCGACGTCGCTCTGCGCGGTCTCGATCGAGCGGCTCACCCCTTCGATCGCGGAGCGGACGTCTTCCTCGATGGCGTTCACGACGTCGCCGTCGAGACGCGCCGCGACGGCCGCCACGGGCGCCACGGGCTTGGGCTGCTCGATCGCCTCCACTGGCGTGGAGGCGTCGATGGTGCGCGCTGGGGCTCTGGTTCTGAACTGGAACAGCATACCCTCAGATGTGACTGAAGTCCGCTACCATCCTGTTAACGCTGCCGGGATCATGCGAGGGACGCGGTCGAAACGGCCGGTCGCGGTTCAGGCGCCGCCCCACTGCATCGTCAGGCCGCCGTCGACGACGAGGGTGTGCCCGGTGACGTAGTCGGCATCGTCGCTGCTGAGGTAGAGGATCGCCTTGGCGATGTCGTCGGGCTGCCCGGCGCGATGCCACGGGATCCGCTCGAGCGACTTGTCGAGCACCTTCGGGTCCTCGAAGCGGTCGGCGGTCATCGGCGTCTCGATCAGGCCGGGCGCGACGTTGTTGACGTTGATCTTGTCCTCGGCGAGCTCGCGCGACAGGCTTCGGCAAAGCGATCCGACGCCCGCCTTCGACATGCCGTAGGGCGCGCTTTCCGGCGTCGGCAGGTGCTGCGCGACCGACGAGACCATCACGATCTTGCCGCGGCCGCCCTGCACCCGGCGCATCTTGATGAAGGCGCGGGCGCAGAACAGCGGCCCCATCAGGTTCACGCGCAGGATCTGCTCCAGCCGCGCATCCTCCATGTCCGCCACCGCCATCCCGCTCATCGCCTGCCCGGCATTGGCCACCAGGATGTCGATCGGCCCGAGGTCGCTGGCGATGCGGTCGAAGGTGGCGGTGACGGAGGCCGGGTCGCCGACGTCGTTCTGGATCACCAGCGCCCGGCGCCCCGTCTCCTCGACCAGGCGCGCGGTCTCGGTGATGCCGTCCGCGTCGGTGTTGTAGGTGATCGCGACGTCCGCGCCGCGCTGCGCGAACAGGAGTGCGGTGGCCCGGCCGATCCCGGAATCCGCACCGGTGATCAGGGCCTTCTTGCCTTCGAGCTTCATCGGTGCCGGCTTCGCTGCTGGAGGTGGTCCGGCCCCGCCATCGGGCCGTTTCAGCGGGCCAATTCGGGCGTCGCGGCCCGGTTCCTCACAGGTGCGCGGTCCGACATTTTGACGCTTTGCCGGATTGCGGCATACGCTCGGTCCATGACCATCGCCGTCGACCTAGAACGCATCCAGAGCGACGAGAGCGCGCCGACGACGCGCTGCCGGATCCTGGCGACGGCCGAGCGCTCGTTCCGCGAGATCGGCTACCAGAAGACCACCGTCGCCGACATCGCCAAGACGCTGAAGATGAGCCCGGCCAACGTCTACCGGTTCTTCGACTCGAAGAAGGCGATCAACGAGGCGGTGGTCGAGCGCCTGGTCGGCGAGGTCGAGGCGCTGATCTCGACGATCGCCGACGCCCCGGGCTCGCGCGCCGCGGACCGCCTGACGGCGGTGATCGGGGCCTTGTACCGCGACACCTCCGAGCGCTGCCGCGCCTTCCCGCGCATGCACGAGATGATCGAGGCGGCGATGAGCGAGAGCTGGGAGGTCTGCCGCCATCACGTCGACCGGATCGGGGCGGTGTTCGAGCGGATCGTCGTCGACGGCGTCGCGCGCGGCGAGTTCGAGACGGACGATCCGGCCGGCACGGCGCGCTGCCTGCACACGGCGATCGCGCGCTACAGCCATCCGCTGCTGGTCAGCCAGTATCCCGACGCCCCCGTGCCGGACCTCGACGTGATGATCGCGTTCCTGCTGCGAAGCCTGCGACCGGCCGGCCGCTAAGACGGGTCGGTCACTCCGATGCGGGGTTGGCCGGCTCCGGCGCGATGCCGACGTTCGGCTGCTCGCCGTCGTAGCCCTCGATGATCAGGATGTCGGCATCGGCGCCGTTCTTCTGCTTGGCGCGCGCGGCCTGGTAGCTGTCCGACTTCCAGCAGGCGAGCGCGTCGTCGTAGCTCGCGAACTCGATCACCACGTTGCGGGCACGCGCCGTCCCGGTCACCGCCTCGAAGCGTCCGCCGCGCACGAGGAAGCGGCCGCCGAACTCGGCGAAGGCGGCGCCGTTCGAGGCGGCGTAGTCCTTGTAGGCCTCCGCGTCCCGCACATCGACCCGGACGATCCAGTAGCCGCGCGTCATTCTCGTCACTCCTGTGCTGCCATCTCGGCGAGGATCGCTTGTGCCACGGCGCGCGGATCTGCGGCAGCGGTGATCGGGCGGCCGACGACGACGTGGTCGATGCCCGCCGCGCGCGCCTGGCCCGGGGTCATCACCCGCTTCTGGTCGCCGGCGGCGCTGCCGGCCGGGCGGATGCCCGGCGTCACGATCAGGCTGCCCGGGCCGACGACGGTGCGGACGGCCTCCGCCTCGAAGGCGCTGCAGACGATGCCGTCGATGCCGGCCTCGGCCGCCTGGAAGGCGCGGTGCGCGACGAGGTCGGAGATCGGCAGCGCGTAGCCGGATTCGCGCGCGTCGCCCTCGTCGTAGGAGGTGAGCACCGTCACCGCGAGGATCTTCAGGTCGGACGCGCCGCGCCCGCGCACCGCCGCGCGCATGGTCTGCGGGTAGGCATGCACCGTCAGGAAGGTCGCGCCGAGGCCGGAGAGCGCACGCACCCCCTCCTCCACCGTGTTGCCGATGTCGTGCAGCTTGAGGTCGAGGAAGACCTTGAGCCCGCGCGCGGCGAGTTCCGGCACCAGCGACAGCCCGCCGGCATAGGCCAGGCGGTAGCCGATCTTGTAGAACGTCGCCGCGTCCCCGATCCGGTCGATCAGCGCGCGGGCCGCCGCCGGGTCGTCGAGGTCGAGGGCGACGATGAGGCGGTCGCGCGGGTCGGTCGGGCTCGGGTTGGGCTGATCTCGCATCGCAGTTCCCGATCACGCGGCCGGGTGCGGTGTCAATCGCGCCCCCGCGGGGGCAGCCATGACACCGGAAGCCATGACTCCGTTCGCCGTGACCCCGCCCGCCATGACGCGAGCCACCTCGGCCTTCAGCACCGGCAGTAGCTCGGCCTCGAACCAGGGCTCCCGCTTGAGCCAGCCGTTGTTGCGCCAGGACGGATGGGGCAGCGGCAGCACACGCGGGGCACGCGGCTCGGCGAGGATCTGGCGCCAGCGCCGCACCGTGCCGGTGAGCCCGTCCGGCATCTTGCCGAGGTGCCACGCCTGCGCGTACTGGCCGATCACCAGGACGAGCTCGAGATGCGGCAGGCCGGCGAAGAGCTCGTCGCGCCAGCGCTCGGCGCATTCGCGCCGCGGCGGCTTGTCGCCGCCCTTGGCATCGAGCCCCGGGAAGCACGAGCCCATCGGCACGATCGACACCCGGCTCGCGTCGTAGAAGGCGGACTCGTCGAGACCGAGCCAGGACCGGAGGCGCACCCCCGACGGGTCCATGAACGGGATGCCGGTGCGGTCCGCCCGCGTTCCGGGCGCCTGGCTGGCGATGCACAGCCGCGCCGTGGCGGTCCCCTGGACGATCGGGCGCGGTTCCTGCGGCAGCGGCGGCCCGTAGAGCGGCGCGTCGCGGCAGATCCGGCAGGCGCGCAGGCGCGCGGCGGTGCGGTCGAAGGCGGTGTCCATGCTGGATGCGACATGGGCACCGCGTCGCGCTTCGGCGAGCCCGGACCGACGCGACCAAAAGAAACGGCGCGGGACGAGGCCCGCGCCGTGGTTGCAGTTGGGTTCGAAGCTCTGGGAAGCGGGCCGACGCTACGCCCTGCCCCGCATCCGCGGCGTGTCGAACCTCACACGCCCTTCAAGCCGGCCAGGTCGAGCGGCAGCGAGCGCAGGCGCTGCCCGGTCGCGGCGAAGATCGCATTGGAGATCGACGGCGCGAGCACCGGCACGCCCGGCTCGCCGATGCCGGTCGGTGCCGCCGAGGACGGCATGATGTGGACCTCGACCACGGGCATCTCGCTCATGCGCGTCGGCTCGTAGGTGTCGAAGTTCTTCTCCTGCACCACGCCGTCCTTGAGGGTGATGCGGTTGCGCAGCACCGACGACAGCGCGAAGCCGACCGCGCCCTCGACCTGGGCGCGGATCACGTCCGGGTTCACCGCCACGCCGACGTCGACCGCCGCGACGATGCGGTTGACCTTCACCTTGGCGTCCTCCGCCGTGATGTCGGCGACCATCGCCACGTAGGAGCCGAACGATTCGTGGGCGGCGATGCCGAGGCCGCGGCCCTTGCCGTTGGCCTTGCTGCCGGCGTCCCAGTCCGCCTTCTCGGCGGCGAGCTTGAGGACGCCCGAGAGGCGCGGGGCTCCGGTCAGAAGCGAGAGCCGGTAGGCGAGCGGGTCGACGTCGGCGGCATGCGCCAGCTCGTCGATGAACACCTCCATCGCCTGCGCGGTGTGGCTGTGCCCGACCGAGCGCCACCACAGGACCGGCACGCCCTCGCGGGCGTTGTGGACCTCGAAGCGGTAGGCCGGGAGCGCGTAGGCGGTGTCGGAGGCGCCCTCGACGGTGGTCGAATCGATGCCGTTCTTGACGATCATCGCCTCGAACGGCGAGCCGATCATGATCGACTTGCCGATCATCACGTGCTGCCATCCGACGATCCCGCCCTTGGCGTCGAGCCCGGCGCGGACCTTGTGGTAGACCGTGGGGCGGTAGTAGCCGCCGGACATGTCGTCCTCGCGGGTCCAGACGAGGTGGACCGGCGCCTTGGCCCGGGTCGCCTTGAGGATGGTCGCGGCCTCGGCGATGTAGTCGGCAGTCGGCGTCGCGCGCCGGCCGAACGAGCCGCCGGCCCATTGCGTGTGCAG
This sequence comes from Methylobacterium sp. WL116, assembly GCF_008039455.1. NCBI lineage: Bacteria > Pseudomonadati > Pseudomonadota > Alphaproteobacteria > Hyphomicrobiales > Methylobacteriaceae > Methylobacterium > Methylobacterium sp. WL116. The sequence continues at coordinate 4,688 of NZ_VRUV01000045.1, read as the reverse complement.
GCGGACCTTGTCGGTGGTGGTGCCCATCACCGCGGCGACCGTGGCCTGCTCGATCGTCTGGAACTGCAGGCCGGCATAGACGTCGTAGCCGCCGTCCGGCGCCTGCTCGATCGTCGCGTTCAGCGGCTCCATCGCGGCGTGCGCGAGGTAGGGGAAGGTGAACTCCGCCTCCAGGACCTTGGCTGCGCCCTTGATGCCGGCCTCCGCGTCGCCGCGCTCGGAGGCGACGAGGCCGGGGCGCTTGGCCTGCTCGCGGTAGCCGGCGAGGATCGCGTCGGAGGAGTGCGTCTCGGCCGCGCCGTCGTCCCACACCACCTTCAGCGCCTCCCGGCCCTTCATCGCCGACCAGGTGTCCTTGGCGACGACCGCGACGCCGGAGGGAATCGCGACGACGTCGACGACGCCCGCGACTTTGCGGGTCGCGGCGTCGTCGAAGCTCTTCACCGTGCCGCCGAAGCGCGGCGGGCGGGCAACGACGGCGGTGACCTGGCCGGGCCGACGGATGTCGAGGGCGTAGACGGCGCTGCCGTCGGTCTTGGCCGCGGAATCCAGGCGCGGCGTACGCTGGCCGATCAGCGTCCACTGGCTCGGGTCCTTCAGGCGCGGCTCCTGCGGCACCGGAAGCGTCGCGGCGGAGGCCGCCAGCTCGCCGAACCGGGCCTGCCGGCTCGAGGCCGCGTGCCGGACGACGCCGTTCGCGACGGTGATCTCGGCCGCCGGGACCTTCCACTGGTAGGCGGCGGCCGCGACCAGCATCTCGCGGGCGGCGGCGCCGGCCTTGCGCAGCTGGAACCAGGAATTGGCGATCGCCGTCGAGCCGCCGGTTCCCTGGATCGGGCCCATCAGCAGGTTGTTGTAGCGGGCGGCGTCGGCCGGCGCGAACTCGGTGCGCACCCGCGACCAGTCCGCATCGAGCTCGTCGGCGAGGATGGTGGCGAGGCCGGTGGTGTTGCCCTGCCCCATGTCGAGGTGCTTGATGATCACCGTCACGGTGTCGTCGGCGCCGATCCGCACGAAGGCGTTCGGATCGGCCTTCACACCCGACAGGTCGGGACCGGCGGCGGCGCGGGCGGTGTTCTTCAGATCGAGGCGGAAGCCGATGACGATCGCGCCCGTCGCGGCGGCGCCGCCGGCGAGGAAGCTGCGGCGGGTCGCGCGGGGAGAGCGCGGGTCCGTCTGACGGATCTTCAGCATGGCGTGGCTCCGGTCAGTTCGGGAACGGGCGAAGGGCGTTCGAAGGGGGCGAGCGACGGGCCGTGCGATCCGCGCGAAGGGACGCGCGGACGAGCCGGATCAGGCGAGGGTGCGGGCGGCCTCGTGGATCGCCGCGCGGATGCGCTGATAGGTGCCGCACCGGCAGATGTTGCCGTCCATCGCGCCGTCGATGTCGGCCTCGGACGGTTTCGGGTTGTCGGTGAGAAGGCCGATCGCGGACATGATCTGGCCGGACTGGCAGTAGCCGCACTGGACGACGTCGAGCTTGCGCCAGGCGCCCTGCACGGCCTCCGCGACGCGGCCCGAGATGCCCTCGATCGTCGTGATCTTGGCCTCGCCGACGTCGCCGATCCTCGTCTGGCAGGAGCGGACCGGCTGGCCGTCGAGATGGACCGTGCAGGCGCCGCACTGCGCGATGCCGCAGCCGTACTTGGTTCCGGTCTTGTCGAGGTGGTCGCGCAGCGCCCAGAGCAGCGGCATCTCGGGATCGGCGTCGACGGTGTGCCGGACGCCGTTCACGGTGAGGTTCAACATCCGAGATCTCCCGCGCGCAGAACTTATGCCGTCGATGGCTAATCCTCGGACGCATCCACAAGATGTGCGTCCGCGCACGAACCGCGCACGAACCGCGAACGGTCCGGAACGTCAGTGCACGCTTCGCGCGATGGCGACAATCCTCGCCCTCGCGGCAGGCCGTTCTTAACACATCCCGCGCATCGTCGATCCGCCGCATGTTGCGGTCGGGCACCCCGCACCGGCGCCCCCTACGTCCAGCCTTCGAAGAGGCCGATGTCCGAACTGACGGTCGAGATGGTGCAGCGCGGCCGCGGTCCTTCGTCGGAGGAGGCCGTGCGCCGCCGTGGCGTCGCGCGCGACATGCGCTCGGTCCGCGAGAAGCTGACCTCGAAGACGGGCCTCGAACGGGCGTTCGACTACGAGCTGCTGCGCCTCTACGCGCAGTATCGCGCCGGCGCGGGCATCCCGCTCGGGCTGTTCGCGATGGCGCTGGCCGGCGCCGCCTGCTTCTGGGTCGAGCCGCTGGTCGCGTCGCTCTGGGCGCTGTGCGCCTTCCTGATGATCACCCTCAACGCGTCGATGAGCCGGAGCTTCCTGCGCGCCGAGCCGGACACGGTGTCGCTCGCGCGCTGGCGCCGCCGCTTCGCCTTCGGCGAGGTGCTGCAGAGCCTGAGCTGGTCGGCGTTGATCGGGCTCGGCGCGGTCGGCGGCTGGCACTTCGCGATGTTCGGCCTGGTGATCGCGGCGGCGGTCGCGACGATGGTGGCCGCCACCGTTCCCGCCGCCGCCGTCGCCGCCCTGGTGCCGCTGGCCCTGGCGACCCTGTGCCTGCTCGCCTTCACTCGCCAAATGGACGCGGTGATGCTGGTCGCGATGGCGATCGGCTCGCAGATCTTCTTCCTCGGCCTTGCCCGCCGCATCTACACCTCGACCATCGGCGCGCTGCAGTCGCGGGCGGAGAAGGACGCGGTGTTCGGCGAGCTGGAGGAGGCCAAGGCCAATTCCGACGAGGCCCGGCGCCGGGCGGAGGAGGCGAACCTCGCCAAGTCGCGCTTCCTCGCCACCATGAGCCACGAGCTGCGCACGCCGCTCAACGCGATCCTCGGCTTCTCGGAGGTGATGAAGAACGAGGTGTTCGGCCCGCACACCGCGCCGAGCTACGGCGAGTATTCCAACGACATCCACGACAGCGGGATGCACCTCCTGAACCTCATCAACGAGATCCTGGACCTCTCGCGGATCGAGGCCGGCCGCTACGAGCTCAACGAGGAGGCGGTGAAGCTCGCCCACATCGTCGAGGAATGCCGCCACATGATGGGGCTCAAGGCGCGCGGCAAGAACCAGACCTTCCTGGACTTCGTCGACGAGACCCTGCCGCGGCTCTGGGCCGACGAGCGGGCGTTGCGGCAGGTGGTGCTGAACCTGCTCTCGAACGCGGTGAAGTTCACGCCGCCGGGCGGCGAGATCACGATCAAGGTCGGCTGGACCAGCTCCGGCGGCCAGTACGTCGCGGTCAAGGACAGCGGCCCCGGCATCCCGGAGGATGAGCTCGGCACCGTGATGTCCTCGTTCGGCCGCGGCTCGCTGGCGATCAAGACCGCGGAGCAGGGCTCCGGCCTCGGCCTGCCGATCGTGAAGGGCCTCGTCGACCTGCATGGCGGAAACTTCACGCTGAAGTCGAAGCCGCGCGAGGGCACCGAGGTGATCGTCACGCTGCCGGCGAGCCGGGTGATGGACACGCTCGCCGCCGTCGCCGTCGGACCGGAGCCGGAGAAGCCCGCGGCGTCGGTCCGTGCCAAGCCCGCCGCCAGGGCCGCCTGACGCATCCCCAGGCGCGATGAGGTCCGGCTCGCGCGAGGCGGATGCGATCCCGCACGATGCCCTGTCAGGCGATCAGCCGAGCCCGCCCATCGCCCGGATCAGCGCCCACTCGGCCTCCGTCACCGGCTGCACCGAGAGGCGCGAGTTGTTGACGAGAACCATGTCCTTGAGCGCCGTCTCGGCCCTGATCGCGTCGAGGGTGACGGGATTCGGCAGCGTCTCGACGGCGGCGAGGTCGACCATGCCGAACCGGCCGCTCGCGTCGGTGTGATCCGGGTAGTACGGCTTGATCACCCGCACGATCCCGACGACGGCCTTGCCCTCGTTCGAGTGGTAGAAGAACCCGAGGTCGCCGACCTGCATCGCCATGAGCTGCTTCTTGGCGAGGTGGTTGCGCACCCCGTTCCAGTGCGTGCCGGTTTCCCCGGCGGCGACCTGCTGCGCCCACGACCAGGTCGCGGGCTCGGACTTGTAGAGCCAGTGGGGCATGCGTCTCGTCGCTTGCTCGAAGATCAGGACCGGCCGACCGCCGCGGCCCAGAAGGCGAGGCTCGCCGGGTTGATCGGCGATCCGGCCCCTGCGTTCCGCGCGGTCGCGAACGCGTAGAAGTCTTGCGCCTCCGCCTCGCCGAGCAGGTCGCGGATCGCCGTGAGGATGCGGGTGATGCGCAGGTGGTTGTGGTCGTGGGGCGCGAGCCAGCGATCGGTGTCGGCGTAGAACCGACGCATCCGCGCGAGCGCCGCGCTCAGGCCCTCGCGGGCGGCCGGATCGCGACGGATCGAGTCCGCCTCCGCCGGCGTCAGCACCGGCGCACCGGGCACCGCGCGGCTCGCCTGCTCGAGGGGGAAGCACCACTGGATGAAGTCGTGGACCGCCTCGATGCGGTCGTCGTCGAAGGCGAGCACGGTAGCCAGCGTGCGGCCGGCGCCGTCGGTGCCGCCGCCCGCGAGGAAGGCCTGGATCGAAGTCATTCGGATTCCGCCTTCAGCGGGCGGGCGAGCAGCGCGGCGACCACGTCCTCGACGCTCGCCCGCCCGGCCACGATCGCCGCGACGGCTTCCGCGATCGGCATCTCGATCCCCTGCCCGCGGGCGAGCCCGACCAGGGCGGTGGCGGTGAAGGCGCCCTCGGCGAGC
>NZ_VRUV01000459.1:0-3657 GCF_008039455.1 Methylobacterium sp. WL116 | reverse complement strand
GCCTTGGCCTTCGCCGGCTTGCGCTGGCCCGGCCGCGGCAGCTCGGCCGGCCGCTCGGATTTGACCTGCGGCGTGCGGGCGAGGGCGGGGCTCAGCAGCTGCGCCAGGAACGGATCGAGCGGCTGCACGTCCGGCCGGTCGGCCTTCCCGGTCGCTGACACGTGCCGGGGCTTCTTGGGAATTGCCATGTGCCAAATATGGCGCGGCCCTGGGCCGGACGGAAGAGGCCCGACGGTCGCTGCTGGCATCCCGCCCCGATACTAGGGGCTCATAAACCGTTCGCCGCTATCGAGGGCTGGGGTCGTCCGCCGCAATGCCGCCGGCTTGCGCGATCACACGCGAGCCGTGGGCGGCAGGCCGGCCTGACCGCTGAAAGCTGATGGGATGATGAACTTCGTTCTGGGAGCCGTGGCCGGGGCGCTGATCGTCGGCATCGCGGCGATCGCGGCGGCGCGGAACCCGGAGATCCAGCAGCGGCTCGGCCTGTTTCCGGCCGCGCCGATCACGCTGATGGCGGCTCCTCAGCGGCCGGAGCCGATCTGCCCGCCGCCGCCCGCGGTGGGGCCGACCATCGGGACGCAGGACATGCTGTTCAACAAGCGCCGGTTCTGGTCGGTCGCGCCCTGACCCAACGGCGATGGCCGGCGGTGCGCATTCGCTAGCGAGCCTCGGCTCAGACGCTGCTCAGCAGGAACATCAGGATCGTCGTGGCCGCCGTGGTGCTGAGGAAGCCGCACAGGGCGGCGGCGAAGGACGGGCCGGTGGCGGCGGTGAAGGTCTGGGTTTCGGTGGTCATGACGGCTGGCCTTGTCGGCGACGTGCTGCGTCGCGTTCGATGGGACGATGCTCGGAACGGAGAAGCTTTGCGGTGCGAACGCGCACCCGGTCAGTCGCAGCGGTTGACTTGCTTGGCGATGCGAAGGTTTCGCAGCTCGGTGCGAAGTTCGATCGCGACGACGCCGGCACCGCAATCCTCGAAGGCGTCGCGGGCCTCGTTGTAGCGGTCCCCGATCTCGTCGAGGGTGTCGCAGACCCGATCGTGGTTGCCGAGGCGGGCCTCCTGACGGGCCTGGTAGCGGAGGGCGGACGCCTCATCGACCTTGGCGCGGCCTTCGAGGCAGGAGGGCGCGGCGAATGCCGGGCCGAGGCAGAGAACGAGGCCGAACGCGGCCAGTATCGTGGTCTTGGTTCGGGTCATGGGCCACCGTGAAGACAATCACGCGAGCGGTACGCTGGAAGAGGCAAAGTATTCGACCGGTGTCGTTCAACCCCCGGTTCCGTGCGCTCAACGGCGGAGCTAGGCCGATGGTTCCGCTTTCGCTGCGCTGCGGCCGCGGCGCGAAACCAGGATCGCGGCGAGGTCGACCGGCGCGAAGCCCTGCGCGTCGACGCCGACGTCGTACTGCTTGGGCGCGGTACGGAGCTGCCCGTGCGAATGGCCGTGCAGATTGAGAACGCCGCGGCCGATGCCGTTCCAGGTGCGGAAGGCGTAGTGGCACAGCACTAGGCCGCGGCCGTCCACCGCGATCTCGGCATAATGCGCGATCGAGGTCCAACCCGGCGCATCGAGCGTATCGGGCCCGTCGTTGTTGCCGACGATCAGGTGCTTCTCTCCGTTCAGGCCGGCGAGGATCGCGTGGACCCGCTCCCGCGGCGGCCCGAGGGCGAAGTCTCCGAGATGCCAGACGGTGTCGTCGGGCGCGACGACGCGATTCCACGTCGCGATCAGCGCGGCATCGTGCGCGGCGAGGTCGGGAAACGGCCGGCGGTCGAGCCGCAGGATGCGCGGGTCGCCGAAATGCGTATCGCTCGTGAAATAGACCGCCACCGCCCGCCTCGCTGCGCCAGACCGCACGCGGTCTCGTGTCCGATCCGGCCCGCCTCGCGCAAGGGGCGTCGGGATCGGTGTGACACCCCACCCTGTTTCGGCGAAGCGCCGGAACGGGGCTTGCGTGCCCCGGAGCGGAAAGCTAAGACCCGCGGACCCTTCGGGGTGTCGGCGGCCCAACGGCATGCCGACGCGAGAGCGGACGTGACGGAGTATAGCGCAGCCCGGTAGCGCACCTGTCTGGGGGACAGGGGGTCGCAGGTTCAAGTCCTGCTACTCCGACCAACAAAACGGGACGTCGGTCGAAGGATCGATGTCGCCGCTCTGAGGAAAGGCCGGGGCCGAGCAGGCCCCGGCCTTTTTTCGTGGTCGTGGGGCCTGCCGTTCGGGTCCGCATTTTGAGAGGCCTTGGGGACGCGGAAGCCTCGAAGGCGCCCGCCGGAGGCCGCGTGATTTTCCAGACACCCCGTCCGAGGCCCGATCGCGCGGACGCCTCCGGACGAGGGCTGACTCCCGAAGCGTCGAGCCTCAGCTCTTCTTTCGGAACGCGTCGAGGCTGACGACCTCGGCGCTGGCCTCGTTGCCGTCGGCGTCCTTCTTCGCCGCCTTGGCCGCGACGCGCGGCTCCTTCTCGTCCGCCTTGCCGCCGTTCTGCGCGGCGGGGAGGGCGGGGATGGTCTTCGGCGCGGTGCTGCCGATCGCCGCCAGGCCGGTGCCGGGCGTCACCGATTTTGGCTTCATCTCGGTCGGCTCGGAGGCCGCGCCGCGCGGGCCGGCCTTCGCGTTGCTCGGGGCGGGCTCCTCGCCGGAGGCCTCCGCCGTCTCGTTGAGGTCGAACTTCAGGCCGAACTGCACGGACGGATCGAAGAACCCCGACAGCGCATCGAACGGCACCAGCAGCCGCTCGGGAACGCCGGAGAAGGACAGCCCGACCTCGAAGCTGTGCTCGGTCACGCCGAGGTCCCAGAACTGGTGCTGCAGGACGATCGTCATGTCCTGCGGGTACTTCTCGCGCAGGGCCTGGGACATCCGCACGCCCGGGGCTTCGGTGCGGAAGGAGACGTAGAAGTGGTGCTCCCCCGCCAAGCCCTCGCGGGCGGCGTCGGTGAGCACCTTGCGCACGACGCCGCGGAGGGCGTCCTGAACCAGGAGATCGTAGCGGATCAGGTCGTCTGCCATCTGCGGTCGCTCTGTGCGGTCTGCCCGACGACCTGTCGCGCGGGACGCGCACCAAATCGGATGAGGAAGGAAGGCGGCTTCCGTCGCCGGAGGCCGGGTATCGAGCGGCCGACGCGCGGAACCGCGTCAGGCTGCCGACCACCGCGCCGGCGGACCCGTCCGGCCGTCCCGCCCGGCAGCGCCATCGTGTCCGAGGGCGGGGGGCTACGGCGAACGGAACGGATCCGATAGGTTCGAAGTGACCGGCGCGTCGCGAAGACCGTTCGTCGCCGTTCCGGCCTTTCGACCGGTGAGAAGAACATAGTGGGGATCGCCGCGGTTTTGAAGCCCGATCATGGTGTCCCGCCCATCGAAGCCGCCGCACCGTCCGAACCGGACCGGCGATGGGTCGCGGCCGGCCGCCTCGGCGTGAACCTGGTCGTGCTGGCCGGGATGCTCCTGCTCTACCTCGCGGCGGCGAGCCTGATGTCGCTGGCCGCGGTCCGGGTCGGCGCCGACCTGCTCGCCGGGATCGATCCGTTCCTCGACGCGGCGCGGCGGCCCTATCTCGGCGCCACCGAGCTCGCCCGGCGCGAACTCGCCGTCGACGTGCTGCGGCAGGTCTTCCTCGCCGGCCTCGTCGTCGCGGTCGCCCTGCGCCGCGACGGCAC
>NZ_VRUV01000458.1:0-3659 GCF_008039455.1 Methylobacterium sp. WL116 | reverse complement strand
CACGAGCCCGGCCCGGCCCCACGCTACGGCCAAGCTCAGTCGCAGGGCGGGCAGCAGGGTTTCGCTGAGCGCACGTCTCGGACCTCGATGGCGGTTCTTCCTGCGTCCCTGTGCGGGGGTATGAAGACTATACCGCACCGTAATCGGGCATTCGCGCCGAGAAAAAGACAAGTCTTCAATGCTTGCGCGTTGCTTGCAGCGGCGAATGCGGACGACATCTTCGAAATTCGGCCGGAATGTGATTCGGCTGCCCAAAATGTGGGGGTCTCATTTCAGCCCCGTTCGGTCTCGATTGGCGCCGCCCTCGTCAACAGCCAAGGACCGAAGCATGCTTTTCCGACCCGTCGCCAGAAACGCCGCCGTCACCCTCGGAACCGCCCTGTCGCTCGTCGCCGCCTCCTTGCCGGCCGCCGCCCAGAGCGGAGGCGCATCCTGGTACGGCAGCGGCCATCGCACCGCGAGCGGCGAGCGCTTCAACCCGAACGGGATGACCGCCGCCCACCGCAGCCTGCCCTTCGGCACCCGCGTCCGCGTCGAGAACCGGCGCACCGGCCGGTCGGTCGTGGTGCGGATCAACGATCGCGGCCCGTTCGTCCATGGCCGCATCATCGATCTGTCCCGCGGCTCGGCCCGGGCGCTCGGCATGGGCGGCACCACCTACGTCTCGCTGCACGTCGTGAACTGATGGGCAGGCCGGCCGGCGTTGCCCTGCACACCGGCCGGCCCCATCTCCGGGCCTGAACCGGAGACGCAGCGCGAAAAGCCATGGCAAAACCCCTCATCGTCGACATCCCGCACGACCTCGGCCGCGACGAGGCGCGCCGCCGCATCGAGACCGGTGTCGAGCAGGGGCGCGCCTTGCTCGCCAAGAGCGGCGTCACCATCGAGAACCTCGCCTGGACCGGCGACCGGCTCGACTTCGCGATCTCGGCGATGAAGCAGAACATGAACGGCCAGATCGACGTCGGCCAGGAGAGCGTGCGCGTCGAGTGCCACCTGCCGCTGCTGCTCGCGCTGTTCGCCGACAAGGTGAAGAAGATGGTCGGCAAGGAAGGCAACCTGCTGCTGACCAAGAAGTAGCACCGGAACACCCGGCGCGACCGCGCCGTTCACGCTCGTCACGCGGCGCGCGCCAAGACGCGCCGCGACCCCAGCGAGGAGCGTTTCCCATGGCCGATCCCGGCGCGATCCCCGAGGTGCCGACGAACCCGACGCCGGCCCCCGACACGCCCTACGACCCGCCGACCGTGCCGAGCCCTGCGCCCGGCCCGGAGATCCCCGGCGAAACCCCGAGCGAGGCGCCCGGCATCACCCCGGCCGAGGTCCCCGTGACCACGCCCGGCATGCCGACGCCGACCGGCCCCGCCGACCCGGTCGCCTGAGCGCATCGGCATTTGTGGTGAGGCGGCCGCGCTGCCATAAGCCCGGCCATGGCCGCCCCACCGCTCCTGACCCTTCAAGACATCGCGCTCACCTTCGGCGGCACGCCGCTGATCGAGGGAGCGGGATTCTCCGTCTCGCCCGGCGAGCGCACCTGCCTCGTTGGGCGCAACGGATCGGGCAAGTCGACGTTGATGAAGATCGCCGCCGGGCACGTCGAGCCGGATCGCGGCGTCCGCTTCGTCCAGCCCGGCACAACGATCCGCTATCTCGCCCAGGAGCCGGATTTCTCCGGCTTCGCCACCACCCTCGACTTCGTCGAGGCGGGCCTCGGCGACGGCGACGCCCATCACCGCGCCCGCTACCTGCTCGAAAGCCTCGGCCTCGACGGCAGCGAGGACCCGACGCGGCTCTCGGGCGGCGAGGGCCGCCGCGTCGCGCTCGCCCAGGCGCTGGCGCCCGAGCCCGACGTGCTGCTGCTGGACGAGCCGACCAACCACCTCGACCTGCCGGCGATCGAGTGGCTCGAGGCCGAGCTGAAGGGCACCCGCGCCGCGATGGTGCTGATCAGCCACGACCGGCGCTTCCTCTCCGCCCTGTCCCGCGCCACGATCTGGCTCGACCGTGGTGTCACCCGCCGGATCGAGCAGGGGTTTTCCGGCTTCGAGGCCTGGCGCGACGCGTTCTTCGAGGAGGAGGAGCGCGACCGGCACAAGCTCGAGCGCAAGATCAACGACGAGGAGCACTGGCTCCGCTACGGCGTCACCGCCCGGCGCAAGCGCAACGTGCGCCGCCTCGGCAACCTGCACGCGCTGCGCAAGGAGCGCCGCGACGACCGCCGCCCGGTCGGCACCGTGACGATGCAGGCTGGCGAGGCCGAGGCCTCGGGCACGCTGGTGATGGAGGCCAAGAACGCGAGCAAGAGCTTCGGCGAGCGCCGGATCGTCGCCGACTTGTCCCTGCGGGTGATGCGCGGCGACCGCCTCGGCATCGTCGGCGCCAACGGCGCCGGCAAGACCACGCTAATCAACCTGCTCACCGGCAAGCTGCAGCCCGACGACGGCAGCGTCCGCCAGGGCACCAACCTGAAGATGATGCTGCTCGACCAGGCCCGCGCGGTGCTCGAGCCGAGCATGACCGTGACCGAGGTGCTGACCGGCGGCAGCGGCGATTCCGTCGTCGTCAACGGCGTCAGCCGCCACGTGGTCGGCTACCTGAAGGACTTCCTGTTCACCCCCGAGCAGGCGCGCACGCCGGTGTCGGTGCTCTCCGGCGGCGAGCGCAACCGGCTGCTGATCGCCCGCGCGCTGGCGCAGCCGGCCAACCTTCTGGTCCTCGACGAGCCGACCAACGACCTCGATCTGGAGACCCTCGACCTGCTGCAGGAGATGCTTGGCGACTATTCCGGCACCCTGATCCTGGTGAGCCACGACCGCGACTTCCTCGACCGCGTCGTCGGCAGCGTGCTGGTCTCGGAAGGGGAGGGGCGCTGGGTCGAGTATGCCGGCGGCTACTCCGACATGGTCAACCAGCGCGGGATCGGCGTGCAGGCGCGCGCCGGCGCCAAGGGAAAAGCCGAGGGGAAAGCCGACGCCAAGAGCGGGGCAAAGGCCGACCTTCGCGAAAGGGCGGACACGGCGCCCGCGTCGAAGGCGAAGCTGAACTTCAAGGACCAGCACGAGCTGAAGACGCTGCCCGCGCGGATGGAGAAGCTGCAGGGCGCGATCGCGCAGCTGCGCACGGTGCTGGCCGATCCCGGCCTCTACGCCCGCGACGCGGCCCGCTTCGACAAGGCGTCGGCGATGCTCGCCCAGGCCGAGGTCGAGCTGTCCGGCGCCGAGGAGCGCTGGCTCGAGCTGGAGATGCTGCGCGAAGGGTGAGCGTCCGCCGGCCTTCATGATGCCGCGATGGCGGTTCAGGTTTCCGGTGCAGAAGTTCCAGGACTCACACATCTCCGGGTGGCGGCACCGGACGGCGTGTTCGAAGCACGGCGCAGCACTCTCTCCCGCGCGAGGGAGGGGACCCGTGCCCGATCATGCGCTCTGTGAGACGAGGATCGCCCGCCATCATCGGATCGTAGCCCGTGCCGTCTCGCCATCCGCCCGCATCGCTTGACGGCCTGCGATCCAAGGGCTGGCTGCTCGGCTTGCCCGTGCTCGGGCTGATCTGGGTCGGCACCACGCTGTACGCCGGGCCCGGGATCGGCGCGCGGATCGCCGAGGCCGGCGAGGCGGTGGCGCAGGCGACCGAGGCCGGATCGCCCGAGCCCTGGCTCCGCG
>NZ_VRUV01000457.1:0-3668 GCF_008039455.1 Methylobacterium sp. WL116 | reverse complement strand
GCGGGCGGCCCGCCGGCCGCGGGGAGCGTCTCGCCCGTGCTCACGCGGCCTCCGACAGGCGGACCCGCGGGTCGAGGGCGGCGTAGATCAGGTCGACGATCAGGTTGATGGCCACGAACAGGCACACGGTCAGCATCAGGTAGGCGACGATGACCGGGCGATCGAGCCGGTTGATCGAGTCGATCAGGAGCTTGCCGATGCCGGGCCAGGCGAACACCGTCTCGGTGACGACGGCGAAGGCGATCATCGAGCCGAGCTCGAGGCCGATCACGGTGACCACCGGAAGCAGGATGTTCTTCAGGACGTGCACGCCGACGATGCGGGCCGGCGACAGCCCCTTGGCGCGGGCGAAACGCACGTAGTCCTGCAGCATCGCCTCGCGGGTGCCGGCGCGCGCCAGCCGGATCACCACCGCGAGCTTGAACAACGCCAGGTTCACCGCCGGCAGCACGAGGTGGCGCAGGCCGTCGAGCGTCAGGAGCCCGGTCTCGATGCCGAGCACGTTGACGGTCTCGCCGCGGCCGCCGGCCGGAAACCAGCCGAGCGTCACGGCGAAGACCAGCACCAGCATCAGGCCCTGCCAGAAGTTCGGCAGCGAGAACGCCAGGATCGAGCCGGTCATGATCGTCCGGCCGCTGCCCGAGCTCGGCTTGAGGCCGGCCCAGAGCCCGAGCGGCAGGCCGACCGCGACCGCGAGCACCAGGGCGGTGAGCGCCAGCTCCAGCGTCGCCGGCAGGCGCTGCAGGATCACCGACAGGGCGGGCTCGTTGTAGACGAACGAGCGCCCGAGATCCCCGTGCAGCGCGCGCCAGGCGAAGGTGCCGAACTGCACCGGCAGCGACCGGTCGAGCCCGAGTTGGGCACCGATGGCGGCGCGCTCGTCCGGCGTCGCGTCGGGCGCGGCCAGCATGTCGATCGGATCGGCGATGGCGTAGACGCCGACGAACACCAGCGTCGCCATCGCCGCGACGGTGACGAGCGCCTGGCCGAAGCGCTGGATCAGGTAGGTCAGCATGCAGGTACGCCGCCGAACGGGGCGCGGGTCCCCTCTCCCCGCACGCGGGGAGAGGCCCGGCTGAACCCCGTCGTGCAGCCGGGAAGCGCAGGCGAAGCCGGAGCGATGGTGAGGGGACGCGAACGGACGAGGCTCCGCCGTCGAAGCCCCCTCACCGTCGGCTGCCGCCTCGCCGCGCCGACGACGCGGTCGTCGCAGCCCTCTCCCCGCGTGCGGGGAGAGGGGATGCCCGGCGCCCGGAAATCCCGATCCCTCACTTCACCACCGCGACGTCCATCGCCAGCGTGTACTGGTCGATCCGCGGCGTGTAGCGCAGGCCCTTCACCGTGGCCCAGGGGGTGACCTCGAAGTGGAGCGGGATCAACGGGTAGTCCGCCATGGCGAGCGCGGAGGCCCGGCGCAGCAGGGCGGAGCGCTCATTCTCGTCGAAGGTGCGCATCGCCTCGATGGTGAGGCGGTCGACCTCGCGGTTGCAGTAGCGGCCGCGGTTGGTGAAGCCGCGGCCGGATTCGGGATCGAAGCACAGCAGCAGCGAATTCAGCGAGTTCGACATCTCGCCGGAATCGGCGCCCCAGCCGGCGAGGTAGGCCGAGAACGAGAAGGTGTTGCGCCGGGTGAAGAAGGTCGACGCGGTCGCGGCGTCGAGGCTCGTCTTCACGCCGATCCGGCTCCACATCTGGGCCACCGCCTGCGCGATCTTCTCGTCGTTGATGTAGCGGTCGTTCGGCGTGCCGAGCGTGATCTCGAAGCCGTTCGGGTAGCCGGCCTGGGCCAGGAGGTCCTTAGCCGCCTTCGGATCGTAGGCGACGACGGGGAAGTCCTTGGTCGTGCCGGCCAGCGGGAACGGCAGCAGCTCGCCCGCGCCCTGCGCCACCCCGCCCATCACCCGCTCGACGACGGCCTTGCGGTCGATCGCCTTGGACAAAGCCTCGCGCACGCGCCGGTCGAGCAGCGGGTTCTTGTCCGGCGGCGCAGCCTTGTCGGTGCCGCGGATCGTCGGCGTCTTCCAGCCCGGGCCGTCGAACTGGTCGAGGTGGATGTAGATGATGCGGTTCGACAGGCCCTTGGCGACGGTGAAGCCCGCCGCCTCGATCCGCGGCAGGTCCTGGATCGCCGGGTTCTCGATCAGGTCCGCGTCGCCGGCGAGCAGCGCCGCCACCCGCGGGCCGGTGGAGACGATCGGCTTCATCGTCACCGTGTCGAAGGCGGGCGCCGCGCCCCAGTAGGTCGGGTTCCGGGCCAGCACGACCTGGGTGCCGCGCACGTACTCCTTGAGCGCGTAGGGGCCGGTGCCGACGGCGATCTTCGGGTTGCCGAAATCGGTGGATTTCGGCGGCGTGCCCATGCCGGCGCACCCGCCCTTGGCGAAGGTGACCGGGCCGGGCGCGCCCGAGGCCTTGGCGCTGAGCATGCCGAGCGCGGTGATGTTGGTCGGCAGCAGCGGCAGCGGCTCGGCGGTCCTGATCACCACGGTCAGCGGATCGGGCGCGGTGACGCTCTCGAACGGCCGGACGAAGGTGGCGAAGGAGGAGGGCGAGTTCTCCACCAGCGGGATGCGGCAGAAGGTGTAGATCACGTCGTTGGCGGTGAACGGCGTGCCGTCCGAGAAGGTGACGTTCGGGCGCAGCCTGAACGTCCAGGTATGCGCGTCGTCGGCCGTCCAGGCGAGCGCCAGCGCGGGCAGCACCGTCATCGCGGGGTCGGTGGTGACCAGGCCCTCGAAGATGTGGCGCCGCAGCGCGTTGTTGGGGCCGAGGTTGTGGAAATGCGGGTCGATCGACGTGGCTTCCGCGGCGAGGCCGATGCGCAGGTCGCGCGCCGCGGCGCCCAGCGGCCCGCCCGCGGATGCCAGCGCCCATCCGCACAGGACGGCGCGCGAAAGGGTCCGGCACGGACGGCGGCGCGTCTCGATCATCGACGGTTCCGTGTAGAAGGAGGGGGCACGCGAGGGTGGCGCATCGACGGCGCGAGAGCATTTTCGAGCGAGGCGGCGTCCGGCTCGCGTGAAGACAATGCGATCCCGCACCTGGATAGAGCCTGTTTCGTGATCCATCGATCACGGGACAGGCTCTAGCGTCAATCGTGCCAATCCTCGGGTCGGAGCGTTTTCAGGCGGGGCGGATGCCGTCTCGCGTGTGACGATGCGACCCCACAAGACGTGCGACCCGGTTTCGCGATCCGAGGATCATGGGCCAGGCTCGCGCCACACCGGTCAAGGACACGCGCAATGGGTATGAAGACGACGTTCGTGGTCCAGACCTTCGTGGTCAAGCGCAAGCGCCTGGTGCCCGGCGACCGCGAGGTGGCGCCGACCGAGAGCGGGGCGCTGAAGAAGGCGGAAGCCATGTCCGGGCGGATGCCCGGCACCGCGGCGCTGAAGGTGGTGGCCGACGACGAGACCGGCGAGCTGGAAAGCGCGACGATCCTGGCGAGCTTCGGCGAGGTGCCCGAGGACTTCGCGGAGAGCCTGCAGGGCGGCTGACGGCACCGGGAACGCGAAAGGCGGAGCGGGCCGCCCGGCCCGCTCCGCCTCGATCAGGGTCCGCGCGGCCTTCAGCGGCCGCTGGGCGCCGCGCCGCTGCCGGTGGTGCCGTTGCCGCTGCCGCTGCCGGCGGGCGAGCCCGCGGTGCTGGTCGAGGGGCCGCCGCTGGCG
>NZ_VRUV01000456.1:0-3688 GCF_008039455.1 Methylobacterium sp. WL116 | reverse complement strand
GATGCTCTCGGGCGCGGCCAGCCCTGCCGCGTTGTCGCCTGGGACGATCGGGTCGGCCGCGCCCGAGAGCATCAGCACCGGCCGGCCCGAGAGGTCCGCCGGCGCGGGGTCGGACAGCGGCATCATCGCCCGGAGCAGCACGGCGCCCGCCAGCGCCTCGGGGTGCAGCAGCAGCATCGCGGCGGCGATGTTGGCGCCGTTCGAGAAGCCGAGCGCCAACGGCGCCGGAAGCCCGTAGCGCGCCCGCGCCGCGGCGACGAACCCCGCGAGGTCGGCCGCCCGGCGCCGCACGTCCGCAGCATCGAACACGCCCTCGGACAGCCGGCGGAAGAAGCGCGGCATGCCGTTCTCGAGGACCGGCCCGCGCGGCGACAGCAGGGCCGCGCCGGGAGCGACCATGCGACCGAGGGGCAGCAGGTCGGTCTCGTCGCCGCCGGTGCCGTGCAGGAGGAGGAGGGGCCGGACGGGGGCGCGGCCCGGCTCGAAGCGGTGGACGAAGCCGAGATCGGGGTTGGGCATGTTCGGGCTCCCAAAGCGTGGGGCAGGACGATCCCGCCCCGCATTCGCGCGGGGCGGGACGACGGATCAGGCGAGGTCGGGCAGCGCGGCCGCGATCCGCGCCCGGTGCGGCTCGAGGCCGGCGGGCAGCTTCAGGGCGCTGCCCAGGGTGGCGAGCGGCTCGTCGACGGTGAAGCCCGGCACGTCGGTCGCGATCTCGAACAGCACGCCGCCGGGCTCGCGGAAATACACCGAGCGGAAGTACTGGCGGTCGCGCTGCTCGGTCACGGCGAGGCGTTGGTGGGTCGAGAGCCGCTCGACCATCGCCGCCTGGGCCGCGTCGTCGGCCGCCCGGAAGGCGATGTGGTGCACCGATCCGGCCCCCGGCCGCCCGCTCGAACGGTCGGCCGCTGTGGCGAGCGTCACGAATCCGCCGGCCGCCGCGCTGCCGGCGTAGCGGATCGATGCGCCGTCGCGTGCGGCCTCGCGGAACCCGAGGCCGTCGGTGAGGATCGCGGCCGTCGGGCCGGCCTCGGCCAGGAGCAGCGTGACGCCGTGAAGGCCGCGCAACGCGTGCTCGGCCGGCACGTCGCCGCCTTCACAGGTCGGCGCCGGGCCGGCCTCCTCGACGCCCACCAGGGCCAGCCGCATGCCGTCGGGATCGCGGAAGCGCAGGGTCGGCTCGCCGAACGCGCTCGACGGCGCCTGGTGGTCGACATTCATCGCGACGAAGCGGTGGACCCACCAGCCGATCGAGGCCCGCGGCACCCGGAAGGCGGTCTCCTGTGCCTCGCCGACCCCGACGCGGCCGGCGGCCGCATGCGCGATCGGGAAGAAGGTCAGCAGCGTGCCCGGCTGCCCGGCCTCGTCGCCGTAATAGAGATGGTAGGTGCCCGGGTCGTCGAAGTTGACGGTCGTCTTGACGAGCCGCAGCCCGAGCACGCGGGTGTAGAAGTCGCGGTTGCGTGCCGCCGGGCCGGAAAAGGCGGTGACGTGGTGGAGGCCGATCTCGGACATGAGGCTTCTCCTGCCTGGCGCCCTTGGGCGTTGGTGATGGACCTCACTTGAGGATTGCGCCGTCCGATTGAAATCGAAACGATGGAAACGCATCGTTTCTGATTTTACATCGAACGGTCCGCCCGCCTTCCGCGACCTTCGGCGTGGCCGGGCGACGCTCCGGCTGCTATGGCGGGGCGTTCGACACGCGGGGAGACGGCGAATTTCCGACGATGCATGGGCGACCGCGCTGGGGCTGCTCGCGGTCCTCGTCCTGGTGCTGGCCAACGGGTTCTTCGTGGCGGCGGAGTTCGCCCTGGTCTCGGTACGCCGGAGCCGCGTCGCCGAGCTCGTCTCCGAGCGGCGCGCGAACGCGACGGCGCTGCAGCGGGCGACCGACCGCCTCGATGCGCATCTCGCCGCGACGCAGCTCGGCATCACCCTGTCGTCGCTGGCGCTCGGCTGGGTCGGCGAGCCGGCGCTCGCCCACCTGATCGCGCCGGCGGTCGACGGGCTGCCGCTGTCGCTCGGGCCGGTGGCCGCCCACTCCATCGCGGTGGCGATCGCCTTCGCCCTGATCACGTCGCTGCACATCGTGCTCGGCGAGCTCGCGCCCAAGAGCCTCGCCCTCCAGCGCAGCGAGCGCACCGCGCTTGCGGTGGTCCGCCCCCTGGCCCTGTTCCTGTTCGTGTTCCGGCCGGCGATCCTGTTCCTCAACGGGCTCGGCAACGGCGTGCTGCGGCTGTTCGGACTCCAGCCGGGCCACGGCGAGGGCTCGCTGCACTCGACCGCCGAGCTCAACCTGCTGATCCAGGCGAGCCAGGAGGCCGGCCTGATCCGCGAGGTTCAGCAGGAGGCGGTGGAGCGGATCTTCGCCATCGGCGAGCGCCGGGTCAGCGACATCATGACCCCGCGCCACGAGGTCGAGTGGGTCGACGCCGACGCGGAGCAGGAGGCGATCCTCAAGGCCATGCGCGCCTGCGGGCACGCCCAGGTGGTGGTCAGCCGGGGCCAGGTCGACGAGCTCGTCGGCGTGGTCCGCAAGCAGGACCTGCTCGATCAGGTGCTCGACGGGCGGGCGATCGACATCGCCTCCGCGACGCAGGCGCCGATCGTCGTCCACGAGAGCATGACGATCCTGGCGGTGCTGGAGACCTTCCAGAGCCAGCCGATGCGCATGGCCGTGGTCGTGGACGAGTACGGCACCCTGGAGGGTATCGTCACCCAGACAGACCTGCTGGAGGCGATCGCCGGCGACATCCCCGAGCCCGGCGAGGAGCCCGACGTGGTCGAGCGGGCCGACGGCTCGCTCCTGATCGACGGGATGATCCCGGCCCGCCAGGCGTTCGAGCGGCTCGGGCTCGCCGAGCCGCCGGATTCCGACGACTTCACGACGCTGGCCGGCTACGTGATCTACCAGCTCGGCCGCATCCCTGCGGCGGGCGACGCCTTCGAGGCCGGCGGCTGGCGCTTCGAGGTCATCGACATGGACGGGCGCCGGATCGACAAGGTGCTGGCCTCCCGCGCCACCGCGTAGCACACCGGACGCCCCGGCCGAGGCGGCGGGGTGGGAGGCGAACCCCGACATGGCCGACGGCCCCGAGATCCCGATGCCCGGCCGCGCCGCGCCGCCCCGCACGGCCCCGCCGGCGGTCGGCCTCGCCGAGGCCGTCCCCGTCTGGGGCCGCATCGCCGCGCTCTCCTTCGGCGGCCCGGCCGGGCAGATCGCGGTGATGCATCGCATCCTGGTCGAGGAGCGGCGCTGGATCTCCGAGGACCGCTTCCTGCACGCGCTGAACTTCTGCACGCTGCTTCCGGGGCCGGAGGCGCAGCAGCTCGCGACTTATATCGGCTGGCTGATGCACGGCACGCGCGGCGGGCTGGTCGCGGGCGGCCTGTTCGTGCTGCCGGGCCTCGTCGCGATCATGGCGCTGAGCTGGGTCTACGCGCTGTCGGGCAACGTCGGCGTCGTCGCCGGCCTGTTCTTCGGGTTGAAGGCGGCGGTGCTGGCCATCGTCGCCGAAGCGGTGCTCCGCATCGGCCGGCGCGCCCTGAGGAGCGCACCGATGGTCGCGCTGGCGGCGGCCTCGTTCGTCGCGCTGTTCCTGTTCGACCTGCCGTTCCCGCTGATCGTCCTGGCCGCGGGCCTCGCCGGCTATCTCGGGGGCCGGGCCGGCCTGCCGCAGTCCCGGGT
>NZ_VRUV01000455.1:0-3697 GCF_008039455.1 Methylobacterium sp. WL116 | reverse complement strand
ATCCCGGTAGTATCGCCGGAGCAGCCCGGCCGCGGCGTCGGCGCCGTCCGCCGCGGTGGCGAAGCCGGTATGCCCCTCGGCGTCGGCACCGATCTCGCCCGACCAGCGCGCGCTCTTGATGCACCAGGATCTGCCGCACCCGGTCGCCGTCGCCGATCACCAGGCCCGGCACGCCGTCGGCGACGTCGAGGGCGATCTCGATGCCCTTGTCCTGGGCGCGCGGCGCCAGCAGCTCGACCACCGCCTCGGCGGTGGCGGAGACATCGAACGGCTCGGCGGCGAGGTCGATGCGGCCGGCCTCGATGCGGGAGAAGTCGAGGATGCCGTCGATCAGCGCCAGCAGCGCCTGCCCGCTGGTGCGCACCGCCTGGACGTAGGTGCGCTGCTCGCCGTCGAGGCTCGTGTCGAGGACGAGGTCGGCCATGCCGAGGATGCCGTTGAGCGGCGTGCGGAACTCGTGGCTGACGGTGGCGAGGAAGCGCGATTTGGCGACGCTAGCCGATTCGGCGCGCGACAGCGCCACGTCGAGGGCGCGGGCCGATTCGACCCGGCCGGTGACGTCGCGGCCGGCCCGCAGCCACTGGATCGGCTCGGATCCGCGGGCGACGGGCACCTCGACGAAGGCGAACCAGCGCGGCACGCCGTCGGCCGGCATCACCCGCGCCTCGCTCCGGCGCACGCCGTCCGGGCCGGTCTCGGCGCCGGCGGTCTCGAGCACCTGGAGATCGAGGGTCGCGCCGATCATCGCGAGCGGCGTCCGGTCGAACAGCGCGGCGTAGCCTTCGTTGGCGAAGGTGATGCGGCCGGCCGCGTCGCGCTGGACGATCACGTCGGTCGTGGCCTCGACCAGGGCGCGGTAGCGGTCCTCGCTCTCGGAGACCTGCCAGATCCGGTCGTGGAGGTCTTCGGCGTCGTCCAGGGCGCCCGCCCGCCCGCGCCGCGCCCAGGCGAAGGCGAGGCTGGCGATGGCGACGAGGAGCGCGAGCGCGACGACGAGGTCCCTGGGGTCCATGCGGATCTCCCCCGGCGTGACGCGTCCGGGCGGAGCGACCATCGCAGCAGAGGCTGAACGATGGGTTTGCAAGGGCGCTTAACCGGAGGTTGCGCCAATGGACGCGAGACCGCGTCAGCCCCCCGGGAAATCCGCCCCGAGGCTGGTCTCGCGCCAGGCCTTGATCTCGGCGAGCCGCGCCTTCAGCTTCGCGGTCACCGCATCGTAGCCCCAGGCGCCGAGGACGAGGTGGCGCGGCGGATCTTCGATCTCGGCGACATGGATCATCGCCTCCGCGGCGCGGGCCGGATCGCCGGCCTGGGTGCCGCTCTTCTCGGACGTCGCCGTGAGGCGGGCGCCGGCGGTCTCGGCGTAATCGGCGATCGCGCTCGGCGTCTGCTTCAGCGAGCGCCCGGCCCAGTCTGTGCGGAACGGGCCCGGCTCGATGCAGGTCACCTTGATGCCGAGCGGCGCGGTCTCGGCGGCGAGCGCGTCCGACCAGCCCTCGACCGCGTGCTTGCTCGCCGAATAGTAGCCGGACGCGGGAAACCCGATGAAGCCGGCCACCGAGGTGATGTTGAGGATGCGGCCGCTGCGCCGCGCCCGCATCCCGGGCAGCACCGCGCGGGTCAGCGCGAACAGGCCGAACACGTTGGCGTCGAACTGCGCGCGGATCTCGGCCTCGACCCCCTCCTCCACCGAGGCCTGGTAGCCGTAGCCGGCATTGTTCACGAGCACGTCGACCTGGCCGAACGCCGCGTGGGCGGCTGCGACCGCGGCGTCGACCTGGCCCTGGTCGGTGACGTCGAGGGCGAGCGCGAGGGCGCGGTCGCCGGACGATTCGGCGAGGTCGGCGACGCGGCCGAGGTCGCGGGCCGTCACCACCGCGCGCCAGCCGCGGGCGAGCACGGCGCGGGCGAGGTCGCGGCCGAAGCCGGTGGAGCAGCCGGTGATGAACCAGACGGGGGTGGTCATGGAAGCCATGCGGAGCGTCCCGTGCGCCCTGAGAACCGGGGCGATGCGTGAGGGGGTCGCGGGTCCGGCAGGGGCCGGGACACGCTGCGTCGTCACGCAGATAGGACGCGCCGACGCTCCGGCGACGGGGGAACCGTCGCCGGAGCGGAGGTCGGGCGGGCCTTGCGGCGCGGGATCACTGCACGGCGTAGCGGGCGTGGCCCTCGATGGCGCCGGCATGGTGCTGCACCGGCACCTGGGCCTGGCCGACGAAGTAGGCCTCGACCATCTCGCGCACGACCTCGGCGAGGTCCTCGGCGCGGGCGACGTCGAGCTGCAGGTCGCTGCCGACCGAGCGGCCGAGGCTCGCGGCGCAATGGGTCTTGGCGACGAGCTTCTCGGCGTAGGTCTGGCCGATGCCGGAAACCGAGATCAGGTTGCGGCCGCCGAGCTCGGGGCCGTACTTGATCACGATCCGCTGCTCGGGCTGCGAGGTGCCGCTGAGGACCGCGCGCAGCGTGACGAAGTCTTCCTTGTCGATCGCGCAATCCAGGCCGGTGATGCTGCCGTGCACGTTGTCGCGCTCGTCGAGCACCTCGGACATCAGGGTCAGGACGCCGAGCACCGGCTGGAGCGCGCGCGCGCCCTCGGCGAGCAGACGGCTGCGGAAGCCGTTCTCGCGGGCCTCGGAGGCCTCGAGGCTGGCGTGGAAGCGGTTCTTGATCTCGGAAGGATTGGTCATGGCGTGTCCTCGGATTCGATTGTCGATCTTTGGCGACCGTGATTCGAGACCTAGGGTTTTTCTTGATCTGCCACAATAGTGTGCAAAGTATTCCCGCCTGCCTGCACAATAGGCGGCTGGCGCGCGAACGTCCATGCCCGCTTTCGAGGCATGCGCACCCGGCCGCCTCGCGCACGCGAGGACGGGCCGCCAAACCGCCTCCGCTTCACGGGCCGCCGCCGATGGTGTAGGCGCGGCACCAATCCCTCGGGCGATCCCGTCCGCCAACCCTCGATCGCTCCTCGATCCCTTCGCGATCTCCTTCTTCGACACCAGGAACGGACAGGCACCATGGCCGCCCGCATCGACGCCACCTTCGCCCGCTGCCGCGCGGAAGGCCGCGCCGCCCTCGTGACCTACGTGATGGCGGGCGATCCCGATCCCGAGACCTCGCTGAAGGTGCTGGAGGCGCTGCCGGCGTCGGGCGCCGACATCGTCGAGTTCGGCCTTCCCTTCACCGACCCGATGGCCGACGGCCCGGCGATCCAGGCCGCGGGCCTGCGGGCGCTCAAGGCCGGCCAGGGCGTGGCGAAGACGCTCGACCTCGTGCGCCGGTTCCGCGCCGGCAACGCCGAGACGCCGGTGATCCTGATGGGATACTTCAACCCGATCCACACCTACGGCGTCGCGCGCTTCCTCAACGACGCGTCGGCGGCCGGCATCGACGGGCTGATCGTGGTCGACCTGCCGCCGGAGGAGGACGACGAGCTCTGCCTGCCGGCTTTGGCCAAGGGCCTCGCCTTCATCCGGCTGGCGACGCCGACCACCGACGAGCGCCGCCTGCCGGCCGTGCTCGCGAACACCGCGGGCTTCGTCTACTACGTGTCGATTAACGGCATCACCGGGACGGCGACGCCGGATTTCGCCGCGGTCGGCACCGCGGTCGGGCGCATCCGCCGCCACACGGCCTTGCCGGTGGTGGTCGGCTTCGGCGTGAGGACCGGGGCGCATGCCGCGGCCATCGCCAAGGG
>NZ_VRUV01000454.1:0-3703 GCF_008039455.1 Methylobacterium sp. WL116 | reverse complement strand
GCCTCCGCGCGCGGCACGGCCACGGGGCGGGCGGTCCGGGCCTGAGGAGTTTTGTTCATGTTTTGTTCCCAACGCGAACGATCTTCGTCACGGCGAAGGAAACAGGAGAGTCTTGAAAATCGTCCTAGATCAAGACTTGACGGCCCGCGCGCTGTGGAGCGTCACGCAGCTCACGCCGTGGGTTGGGTCGGCGGATGCTTCAGCACCTCGGCGATCTCGTCCTCGGACTTGCCGCGAACGTCGTAGCCCATCGCGGCGAGCCGCTCGACCAGCCCGTCGCTGTCGGCCGCGGACCGGGCGGCCCACTCCGCCAGGACGTCGTTCGCCTTGTCGAGGTCGTCGGTGGGGATCTTGGGATCGCTCATCGGAACAGACCGCTCACGGGACAGGACTGAGGCAGTGCAAGGTTCGTTCCTCTGGCAGCGCGAGCGAAGCCGGGTGCGCCCCGGCTTCGCCTCCGGCCGCCTCAGGCGGCTTCGTCGTAGTTGCCGTTGCGGGTCTGGCCGAGGCCGATCGCCTTGGCGAGGTCTGAGCGGGCCTTGGCGTAGTTCGGTGCGACCATCGGGTAATCCGGCGGCAGGCCCCACTTGGCGCGGTACTGCTCGGGGCTCATGTCGTACTTGGCGCGCAGGTGGCGCTTGAGCGACTTGAAGGTCCGGCCGTCCTCCAGGCAGATGATGTGGTCCGCGGTGACGGACTTCTTCACCGGCACGGCCGGCGTCAGCGGACCGGCGGGGGCGGCCGCCTCGACCTGCCCGCCCGCGACCTGCACCAGCGAAGCGTGGACGCGGCCGATCAGCTGCGCCAGCTCGCCCGGGGGGACCGGATTGTTGCTGACGTAAGCCGACACGATGTCGGCGGCGAGTTCCACGTAATCGACCGTGGTGTCTGTGTCGTTCATGTTCGGCGATGTCCCCTGGACGCTGAGGCAGTCGACGCGTCCCGAGCGGCGCGGACCATCGGCCCCGACGTCTCGTGGTGCGATGCGGGCATTCCCGCAACAATGGTCGTCCTGCCCGCAAGTGCTGAGTGAAATGCGGCGACCCCTTTCGCCACGACATCTCAATAGGATATTTGCAGATCGGCCGCAAGTTGCTCGACGGCAGCTTGGATACGCAACGTCAACTATCCGGAAGAATATTTCAGCTTGCCGACATCGCTGAAACAGATGCCTACTCAAGGGCGAAGTGCTGGCGGCGAGTTTCGCTACCTCTGATTGCGCCTCCCTCGGCGGACGCCACGCCGCCGCCCGCCACCGAGAGCCTCGCGGCGAAAGCTGTCAAGCCAAGTCCTCGCCAAGTCCTCGTCCGCATCAAGCCCTCGTCCTCGCCAAGCCCTCGTCCTGGTCAAACCCTGGCGCGGCCGCGCTCGGCCCGGGCACCCCGTCCGCGCGATGCCCCGCCCGGCCAACACCATCCGATCGCGAGCGTTTCGACGCCGGGTCTTGTCCGGGAACGGGCCGCACGGCACATGCGCAGGCTCGAAGATTCTCCACGGGAAATTTCAGATGGCGTTCGAAACGGCTCACGTCCCGCCCGCATCCGACGCACCGAAGGCGCCGCGCCGGCCGCACAGCTACGTCGTCCATGGCCGCACCATCACCGATGACTACGCCTGGTTGAAGGCCGAGAACTGGCAGGATGTCCTCAAGGACCCGGCAGCCCTGCCCGCGGACATCGCGGACTACTTGAAGTCCGAGAACGACTACGCGCAGGTTGCGCTCGCCGACGCGGCGCCGCTGCGCAGGACCCTGGTCGCCGAGATGCGCGGCCGCATCCGCGAGGACGACAGCGGCGTGCCGACCCCGGATGGGCCGTTCGCCTATTACAACCGCCACCGCGACGGCGGCCAGCACCCGCTGATCTGTCGCCGGCCGACCGGTTCCGTCGACGACGCGGGGGCTGAAGAGATTCTGATCGACGGCGACGAGGAGGGCGCGGGCCAGGCGTTCTTCGAGATCGCCGGGGCCGCCCATTCCGACGACCACGCCCGCCTGGCCTGGGGCGCAGACACCAAGGGCTCGGAGCTCCACACCATCCGCGTACGCGACCTCGCCACCGGGACCGACGCGCCGGACCGGGTCGAGGCGACCTCCGGCGAGGCGGTGTGGTCGGCCGACGGCATGGGCTTCTGGTACGTGGCGGTCGACGCCAACCACCGGCCGGCACGGGTGATGTACCACCGCCTCGGCGCGGACCAGGCCGACGACCTCCCGGTCTACACCGAGCGCGATTCCGGGTTCTTCGTCCATATCGGGGCGACGCAGTCGGGCGGCTACCTCACCATCACCGCGAGCGACCACGAGACCTCGGAGGTCCACCTCCTGGACCGCGCCGCGCCGGACGGGCGCCTGCGCGTGGTGCAGCCGCGCGAGCCGCTGCTGATCTACTCGGTCGAGCATCGCGGGACGGATCTCTACATCCTCACCAACGCCGACGGCGCCGAGGACTTCAAGATCGTCACCGCCCCGGTGGCCGACCCGGGCCGGGCGCACTGGACCGACCTCGTGCCGCACCGCGCCGGCACCATGATCCGCCACCTGCACGTGCTCGCGGCGCATCTGGTCCGCCTCGAGGTGGAGAACGCCCGCCCGCGGATCATCGTGCGCGACCTCGCGACCCGCGAGGAGCATGCGGTGGCGTTCGCCGAGGAGGCCTACTCGCTCGGCCTCCAGCCCGGCTACGCGTTCGAGACGGCGACGATCCGGTTCGCCTACTCGTCCATGACGACGCCGACGGAGACCTGGGACTACGATTGCGCCACCCGCGCCCGGCTCCTGCGCAAGCGCCAGACCATCCCGAGCGGGCACGCGCCGGAGGATTACGTCACCCGGCGCCTGTTCGCGACCGCCGCCGACGGCGAGCAGGTCCCGATCTCGCTGCTGCACCGGCGCGACCTCGTCCTCGACGGGTCGGCGCCGCTGCTGCTCTACGGCTACGGCGCCTACGGCACGCTGATGCCGGCGGCGTTCCGCACCAACCTGCTGAGCCTGGTCGACCGCGGCTTCGTCTACGCCATCGCCCACATCCGCGGCGGCACCGAGAAGGGCTGGCGCTGGTACCTCGACGGCAAGCGCGAAAAGAAGCCCAACACCTTCTCAGACTTCGTCGCCTGCGCCCGGGCGCTGATCGCCGCGAACTACACGTCGGAGAAGCGGATCGTCGCGCATGGCGGCAGCGCCGGCGGCATGCTGATGGGGGCGGTGGCCAACCTCGCCCCCGAGCTGTTCGCCGGCATCGTCGCCGACGTGCCCTTCGTCGACGTGCTCAACACCATGCTCGACGCCGAGCTGCCGCTGACCCCGCCGGAATGGCCGGAATGGGGAAACCCCGCCGAGAGCGAGGCGGCGTTCCGGACGATCCTGTCGTACTCGCCCTACGACAACGTCGCGGCCAAGGCCTATCCGGCGATCCTGGCGCTCGGCGGCCTCACCGATCCGCGCGTGACCTACTGGGAGCCCGCGAAATGGGTGGCGCGCCTGCGCGCGACCATGACCGGCGGCGGCCCGGTCTTGCTGCGCACCAACATGGAGGCCGACCAGATCGAGCGCCAGCGCCGCCGCGCCCGGATCGAGATGGACAAGGCCCGCGCCGCCGCCCTCAAGGCCGCCACCGAGAAGGCCGCTGCGGAAAAGGCGGCCGCCGACAGGGCCGCGGCCGAGGAGGCCGCCCGCCAGCGTCAGGAACGGCGCGAGGTCGGCGGT
>NZ_VRUV01000453.1:0-3708 GCF_008039455.1 Methylobacterium sp. WL116 | reverse complement strand
GGGTGGGCCTCGCGGCACCGAAGGTCGGGAGAGGGGGGCGACCTCTCCGGATACGGCGTTCCCCTCTCCCGACCCGCTTCGTGGGCCACCCGCCCCCGCACAGGGGGGAGGGATGAGCGCCGGGGGCCATCACGCCGCGTCCTCCGCGCGGTACGCGCCGGAGCGGCCGCCGTCCTTGGCGAGCAGGCGGATGCCCTCGATCCGCATGCCGCGGTCGGCGGCCTTCACCATGTCGTAGACCGTGAGGCAGGCGACCGAGACGGCGGTCAGCGCCTCCATCTCGACGCCGGTCGGGCCCTGCACGCGGACCTCCGCCGTGAGGCGCAGGCCCGGCAGCGCGTCGTCGATCTCGCAATCGACCCGGACCTTGGTGAGCAGGAGCGGATGGCAGAGCGGGATCAGCTCGTGGGTGCGCTTGGCCGCCATGATCCCGGCGAGGCGGGCGGTGCCGACCACGTCGCCCTTCTTGGCATCGCCCTCGCGGATCAGCGCCAGAGTGGCGGGCAGCATCACCACCCGCCCCTCGGCGCGGGCGGTGCGGGTGGTCGCGGGCTTGTCGCCGACGTCGACCATGTTGGCCGCGCCGGTGGCGTCGAGGTGCGTGAGGCGGGGTTCGTCCACGATCAGCCCTTCGCCTTCTTCGCGGCCTTGGGCCCGAACAGCAGGTCGTGCGTCGCCGCCGTCACGTCGTCCTGGCGCATCAGGCTCTCGCCGACGAGGACGACGTTGAGGCCGTGGCGGCCGAGCCGGGCGACGTCGGCATGGCCGCCGATGCCGCTCTCGGCCACCGCGATGCGGTCGGGCGGGATCTCGGCGCCGAGCGTGATCGCAGTCTCGAACGAGACCTCGAAGGTCTTCAGGTTGCGGTTGTTGACGCCGATCAGCGCGGTGCCGAGCGGGATCGCGCGGGCGAGCTCGGCGGCGTCGTGCACCTCGACCAGCACGTCCATGCCGAGCTCGTGCGCCGTCTCGACCAGGGCTTCCGCCTCGTCGTCGTCGAGGCAGGCCATGATCGCCAGGATGCAGTCGGCGCCCCAGGCCCGCGCCTCGTAGACCTGGTAGGGCTCGAACAGGAAGTCCTTGCGCAGCACCGGAAGCCGGCAGGCCTCGCGCGCCTGGGTGAGGTATTCGGGCCGGCCCTGGAACGAGGGCTCGTCGGTGAGCACCGAGAGGCAGGTGGCGCCGCCCTTCTCGTAGGCGGCGGCCAGCGCGGCCGGGTCGAAATCCGCCCGGATCAGGCCCTTGGACGGCGAGGCCTTCTTCACCTCGGCGATCAGCGCCGGGCGCCCTTCCGCCACGTGCGCCCGGATCGCGTCGGCGAAGCCCCGCGGCGGCGAGGCCTTGGCGGCGCGCGTCTCCAGCTTGGCGAGCGGCACCCGCAGCTTCGCCTCGGCGATCTCGCGGCGCTTGTAGGCCTCGATGCGGGCGAGCACGCTCGAGCGATCGGTCGCCGGCGGCTCGGTCGGAGGCGGCGGTTCGGCGAGGGCGTCGGTGGCCATCGGTATACCCTATCCGTTCGAGACCGCGACGAGGCGGGCCAGCGTCGCGCGGGCCGCCCCCGAATCGATCGCATCCTGCGCCCGCGCGACGCCGTCGGCGAGGGCGTGCGTCAGGCCTGCGACCACGAGCGCGGCGCCCGCATTCAGAACCGCGATGTCCCGGTAGGCGTTGCGCGTGCCCGACAGGACGTCGGCCAAGGCGCGCGCGTTGTGCTCGGGATCGCCGCCGCGCAGCGCCTCGAGGTCGTGCAGCGGCAGGCCGACGTCCCGCGGATCGACCGCGAAGGTCGAGATCCGGCCGTCCTCCAGCGCCACCACCTGGGTCGGGCCGGTGACGGTGATCTCGTCGAGCCCGTCCGAGCCGTGCACGGTCCAGACCCGGCGACTTCCGAGCTCGGCGAGGACCTGCGTCAGCGGCTCGGCCCAGGCCGCCTGCGACACGCCGAGCAGCTGGCATTCGACGCCGGCCGGGTTCGAGAGGGGCCCGAGCAGGTTGAAGATGGTGCGCACCGGCAATTCCGAGCGCACCGCCGCCACGTGCCGCATCGCGCCGTGGTGGGTCTGGGCGAACATGAAGCACAGGCCGGCCTGCGTCAGGCACCGGCTCAGGCCCGCCGGGTCGAGCCCGAGCCTGACGCCGAGCGCCGCCAGCACGTCGGCCGCGCCCGAGCGCGAGGTCGCGGCGCGGTTGCCGTGCTTGGCCACCGGCACGCCGCAGGCGGCGGTGACGATCGCGGCCAGCGTCGAGACGTTGTAGCTGCCCGAGTGGTCGCCGCCGGTGCCGACCACGTCGACGCTGCCGGCCGGCGCCGCGACCCGGACCATGCGCGCGCGCATCGCCTCGACGGCGCCGACGATCTCGTCCGGCGTCTCGCCGCGGACCTTGAGGCCGACGAGGAAGGCGCCGGCCTGGACGGGCGTGACCTCGCCCGACAGCAGGTCGTCGAACGCCGCGCGGGCTTCCGCCCGGTCGAGGGAGAACCCGGCGGCGACCTTGGCGAGATGGGGCTTGAAGGATTCCATCGGCTCGACGGGCGACGCGTTCGCGGGAATCCCGCGTCAATGCACGCCGGGACGGGCCTTGTCACGTGCCTGGTCCCGCCCGCGCGCCCGGTTCCACGCCGTCGCGATGTCGAGGAAGTTCTGCAGGATCCGCGTGCCGTGATGCGAGAGGATGCTCTCGGGGTGGAACTGCACGCCGTGCACCGGCAGGTGCGCGTGCTCCAGGCCCATGATCAGGCCGTCGGCCTCGGCGGTCACCGTCAGCGCCTCGGGGCAGCCGGCGCGATCGACCACCAGCGAATGGTAGCGCGTCGCGTCGAAGCTGTCGTTGAGCCCGCGGAAGATGCCCTTCGCGCCGTGGCGGATGGTCGAGACCTTGCCGTGCATCGGCGCGGGCGCCCGCACCACGTCGCCGCCGAAGGCCTGGCCGATCGCCTGGAGGCCGAGGCAGACCCCGAAGATCGGGATCTCGCCCGAGAGCTCCCTGACCGCATCGAGGCAGATGCCGGCCTCGTTCGGGGTGCAGGGCCCGGGCGACAGCACCAGGGCGTCGGGCGCGCGCGCGCGGATCTCGTCGACCGTCACCTGGTCGTTGCGCACCACGTCGATCGCGCCGCTGAGCGGGCCGATCAGATGGACGAGGTTCCAGGTGAAGGAATCGTAGTTGTCGATGACGAGGACGGAGGGCGTCGGCGCGGGTTCCATGACCGACGATCTGGCCCGGCCGGCGGCGCCGGTCAAGGCGCCGGGCGCGTCTGCCGCTTCACGCCGGTCAGGCCGCCACCCTCGGCCCGACCAGGGCGAACAGCGTGCCCTGCGGATCCTTGGCCTGGATGATCCAGGCGCCCCCCGGCACCGCGTGCGGGCCCTGCAGGACGGTGCCGCCGGCCGCAGCGACCCGCTCGGCCGCGGCGGCGATCGATTCGACGGCGATGTAGAACAGCCAGCACGGGGCTGCCGGCATCGGCGAGGTCATCATCCCGCCGAGGTCGACCCCGTGGCGGGCGAAGACCTGATAGGTGCCCATCGGCCCCATATCGACCGCCATGGACTTTTCCCAGCCGAACAGGCCGGCATAGAAGGCGAAGGCCGGTTCCCCATCGCGGGCGTGCAGCTCGTGCCAGCCGAACGGGCCGGGCGTGCCCGGCGGCGGCATCGGCGGCGGCGTCCCGTCGCCGCGAAACAGCGCGAAGGCGGCGCCCTGCGG
>NZ_VRUV01000452.1:0-3716 GCF_008039455.1 Methylobacterium sp. WL116 | reverse complement strand
CGCGCGGGGGACGCGCATCGCGCATCTCGCGCCGGGGCGGAGCCGCCTCGGCCGTCGAGGTGTCGACGCTGGTCACGTTGGTGACCTGCGGACCCTTCTGGCCCTGCGCGGTCTGAACGGTGAGCCGGGTGCCCGGCAGCAGGTCGTCATGGCCGGCTGCCTCGACGGCGCGGATGTGGAGGAAGGCGTCGCCCGAGCCGTCGCCCAGCTCAACGAAGCCGAAGCCCTTCTCCTTGTTGAACCACTTGACCGTGGCATCGCGCTCCGGACCCGTAGGGGCCGCCGCAGCCCGGGGAGCGCCGCGATCGAAACCACCGCCGCCGCCACCGAACCCGCCACCGCCGCCGCCGAAGCCGCCGCCACCGTATCCGCCGCCACTCGGGGGAGCCTGATCAGGCCATCTCGGCTCTGCGCCACCCTCATCGAAGCCGCGCTTCTGCGGCCCCCGGAAATCACGACCACGTCCCATCGAAAGCTCGCCAAAAACCGTCCGCCGACCACGTCTCGAATACCGCGTGCGCGCCATCCCAGACAGCTCACGCCCCGCACTCCCATTACCCCCGGTCGCGGTAACCAAGAATAACGCCTCAGTCCTGACGCAATTGGCCGTTGACCGCAAGGACCTTGTTGTCGATCAGCTCGGAGTTCCATCACTTTCTCGTCGTCGTGAAACCCAGGCTTGCAGAGCGCGCCGTGTTAGGGAAGCGCAAAGGCCGGGCGCGTATGAAGGGGGACAGGCTCCCGCATCCGCCGGGCCCCGCGTGCCGCCCCCTCGATGATCGCGACCCCGACCTTCCCGGACTTCTCCGCCCTCGTGGTCGACGAGAGCCTCTACATCCGTCGAATCGTGCGCGACATGCTGATGCGCGTCGGCATCAAGCGGGTGCTGGAGGCGCCGGACGGGGCCGAGGCGCTCGGCGTGCTCGCCGAGAGCAAGCCCGACCTGACGATCATCGACTGGGACCTGGCGATCCTCTCGGGCGAGGAGTTCATCCGGCTGGCACGCACGCCCTCGACCTCGCCTTGCCCGACGATTCCCATCATCCTGATGCTCGCCCAGCCGCGTCGGAACGTTGTCGACCGCGCGATCACCCTCGGCGTCAACGAGATCATCGCGAAACCGTTTTCGCCCAAGACGTTGTGGTCGCGCCTCGACGAGGTGATCAACCGGCCGCGACCCTACTCCCAGGTGAAGAGCCTGCTGCGGCCGACCTCCCGCGCCGCCAGCCTCGCCAAGGCGATGGCCTGACGCGACCGCGTGATCGCGCATCGCATCCGATGTCTCGGCGGCCGGGTCTCGGCGTCGGGCGCATGGTTTTCGATCCTCGTCGCCGGCTGCGGTCGCGCCGACGGCCGTGGATGCAGTCCCGGCATTCGTGAACGGGACGTTGCAGTTCGCCGCCGAGCGAGTAGGGTCGAGCGTGAATGATGGCCGGGCGGTTCGCCGGGGCCAGGGATGGGAAAGCGCGGCGACGCCGATGAGGGACGAGAGTGGCGCGACCGCGCCGGCCCGCCCCCAGGGCGCGCCACCGGCAGGGGCACCCGGTTCCGCCCCCGCGGTCTCGCATCGCGACGTGCGCCGCAACGCCTACGCGGCCCTGGATCTCGGCACCAACAACTGCCGCCTGCTCATCGCCGAGCCGTCCTCGCACGGATTCCGGGTGATCGACGCGTTCTCGCGCATCGTCCGGCTCGGCGAGGGGCTCGGCAGCTCCGACCGGCTCAGCGAGGCGGCGATCGAGCGGACGATCGACGCGCTGCGGATCTGCAAGGGGAAGATGCGCGCCCGCGGCGTCGGGCGGGCCAAGATCATCGCCACGGAGGCCTGCCGGCTCGCCGTGAACGGTGCCGAGTTCGTTGCGCGCGTGCGGGCCGAGGTGGGCCTCGATCTCGAGATCGTCGACCGGCAGACCGAAGCCTATCTCGCCGTCACCGGCTGCGCCGCGCTCGCCGACCCGCAAGCCGAATCGGTGGTGATCTTCGACATCGGCGGCGGCTCGACCGAGATCGCCTGGCTCGACGGCTCGGCCGCCAACCCCTCGACCGATCCGACCCTGCGCATCCGCGCCTGGGATTCGCTGCCGGTCGGCGTCGTCACCCTGGCCGAGCGCCACGGCGGCTCCGAGGTGACGCGGATGATGTTCGAGGGCATGGTCGAGGAGGTGGCCGAGATGCTGGGCCCCTTCGCGATCCGCGCGGCGGCCGCGGCGACGGCGCCCGGCTTCCACCTGCTCGGAACCTCCGGCACCGTCACCACCATCGCGGCGATGCACCTGCGCCTCGTGCGCTACGAGCGTCGCCGGGTCGACGGGCTGTGGATGAGCGACGCCGAGGTCGCCGGTGCGATCGACGACCTGCTCGACACGCGGCTCGACCAGCGGGCGGAGAACCCGTGCATCGGCCGCGACCGCGCCGACCTGGTCCTCGCCGGCTGCGCGATCCTGGAGGCGATCCGCCGGGCCTTCCCGGCCGAGCGCCTGCGCATCGCCGATCGCGGCCTGCGCGAAGGATTGTTGATGAACATGATGCGGGAAGACGGCGTGTGGCGCCGCGGGGGCTACCGGTGACCGACAGGCGTGGCGGAGCGGGCGCGACGGGCGGAGTCCGCGGCGATCTCAAGCAGCGGGTGAAGACCGGGCGCGGGCGCACCCATTCGCAGAAGAGCTGGCTCGAGCGCCAGCTCAACGATCCCTACGTTCAGCGGGCCAAGCGCGAAGGATACCGCTCGCGGGCGGCCTTCAAGCTGATGGAGATCGACGAGCGCTTCAAGCTGCTGAAGCCCGGCCAGCGCATCGTCGATCTCGGCGCCGCCCCCGGCGGCTGGTCGCAGGTCGCGGCGAAGATCGTCGGCGAGACCGGCCGCATCGTCGGAATCGACCTGCTCGAGATCGAGCCGATGCCGGGCGTCGAGTTCATCACCCTCGACTTCCTCGACCCCGAGGCGCCGAAGCGCCTCACCGGCCTGCTCGGCGGCCCGGCCGACCTCGTGCTGTCCGACATGGCCGCCAACGCCACCGGCCACAAGAAGACCGATCACCTGCGCATCATCGGGCTCGCCGAGACCGCGGCCGAGTTCGCCCGGGAGGTTCTGGCGCCCGGCGGCGCCTACCTCGCCAAGGTGCTGCAGGGCGGCACAGAGACCGCGTTGCTCACCGACCTCAAGCGCGACTTCTCCCTCGTGCGGCACGTCAAGCCGAATGCGAGCCGGGCCGATTCGAGCGAGCTCTACGTGCTGGCGACCGGCTATCGCGGGCCGACGCCGGCCCTCGCCCTCGCCGAGGCGGACGGGGACTGATTCGCGGCGCTCCGCCTGCTGCGCGCACGGGCGGTCCGGCTCGAAACGCCGGTGCCGTGGCACCCATGCCGGCTCGGTGACCTGCCGCGAGAGCCTATCGCTCGACGCCCGCTGGCACTGCCGGGAGGCCTGGATCTCACGTCTCTCCGGCCCGTTCTCTGCGTCCGAGCGTATCCCGACCGGATGAAGGCCGGATCGGCCCTTCGGGGACCGAACTTCGGATACGAAAAAGGCCGCCCCGGAGATCCGGAGCGGCCTGTCTCGCGGGAATGTTGGCGTCTACTCGACCGAGGAGGCGCCGTCCGGTGCCATGGTCTCCGGCGAACCTTCGGCCTCGGTCCCCTCGAAGCGCGGGCGCCGCCGGCGACGGACCTTCGGAGCCGGCGCGTCCTCGCCTTCGGCCTGTGTCATATACACAACT
>NZ_VRUV01000451.1:0-3724 GCF_008039455.1 Methylobacterium sp. WL116 | reverse complement strand
GCCCGGCGCGACGGCGCGACGCTGCCGGGGGTGCGGGCCTTCCTCGACACCGTCGCCGCGCGCCTCGACGAGGGCCGCGACACCCTGCGCTACATCGCCGGCATCCTGATCCTGCTCGGCCTGCTCGGCACGTTCTGGGGCCTCATCGACACGCTCTCGGCGGTCGGCTCGGTGATCAAGTCGATGCGCGGCGGCGGCGAGGCCAGCGTGATGTTCGACGAGCTGAAGAACGGGCTGGCCGTGCCGCTCGGCGGCATCGGCCTGGCGTTCTCGGCGTCGCTGTTCGGCTTGGCGAGCTCGCTCATCACCGGCTTCCTCGACCTGCAGGCGAGCCAGGCCCATGCCCGCTTCCACAACGAGCTGGAGGACTGGCTGGTCTCGGGCGAGGAGGCGGCCGCGCCCGCGCCGGTTCAGGCGCGGCAGGAGCCGGTCGCGGTCGAGGCGCTGCAGGAAGCCGTCGACCGCCTGACCACCGTCGTGTCGGAAGGCGCCAACGGGCGGGCGGCGACGCTGGCGATGACCAACCTCGCCGAGGGCATCCAGGGGCTCGTCCAGCACATGCGCGCCGAGCAGCAGATGATCCGCGACTGGGTCGAGGCCCAAGCCGGCCGCGAGCGCGAGATGAAGCAGGTGCTCGACCGGCTCGGCCGCGAGCGGGTCTGATGGCCTCCCGCCTCGTCCGCCGCGACCGCGGCGTCAACGTCTGGCCGGGCTACGTCGACGCGCTGGCGACGCTGCTCCTGTCGGTGGTGTTCCTGCTGACGATCTTCGTCGTCGGCCAGTTCTTCCTGTCGCAGGAGCTGACCGGGCGCGACACGGTGCTGGCCAAGCTCAACCGCCAGATCGTCGACCTCACCGACCTGCTGGCGCTCGAGCGCTCGAACCGGCGCGGGCAGGAGGAGACGGCGCAGGCGCTCCGCAACACCCTGCTCGCGACCGAGGCCGAGCGCGACCGGGCCCGCGCCGAGGCCGCGGCGACGGCCTCAAGCAAGGGCCAGGCAAGCGACCTCGACAGGCAGCTCCAGGCCGAGCGCGGCGCGGCCGGCCGGGCGCAGTCGCAGATCGACATGCTCAACGACCAGATCGGCGCGATGCGGCGCCAGCTCGCGGCGCTTGAGGATGCGCTCGCGGCTTCCGAGAGCCGCGACCGCGAGAGCCAGGCCCGCATCGCCGACCTCGGCAGCCGCCTCAACGTCGCGCTTGCGCAGAAGGTGCAGGAGCTTGCCCGATACCGCTCCGACTTCTTCGGCCGGCTGCGGCAGATCCTCGGCAATCGCACCGACATCCGCGTCGTCGGCGACCGCTTCGTGCTGCAATCCGAGGTGCTGTTCCCGGCAGGCTCCGCCTCGCTGAAGGCCGAGGCCGGCCCGGAGCTCGACCGGATCGCGGGGGCGATCCTCGACCTCGCCAAGCAGATCCCGGCGGACCTGCCCTGGGTGCTGCGGGTCGACGGCCATACCGATTCGCGCCCGATCGCCAGCGCGCAGTTCCCGTCGAACTGGTCGCTCTCGGCGGCGCGCGCCATCGCCGTCGTACAGTACCTCGCGAGCAAGGGCCTGCCGCCGCAGCGGCTGCTCGCCGGCGCCTTCGGCGAGTTCCAGCCGCTCGACGCCGGCACCACCGACGAGGCCTACGCGAAGAACCGCCGGATCGAGCTGAAGCTGACCGAGCGCTAGAGCATTGTCGAGCGAGGTGGATCCCGGCTCGCGGGAAGTTAATGTGATCCCACGACACGATAGAGCATTTTCCATGACCCGGGGATCAGGGGAAATGCTCCAGGGGCTTACGCTTCGGCGAACGCGCTTCGATACGCGAACAGCCCCGGCACCCCGCCGGTCATCAGAAACAGCACCGCCTCGCCCGGCCGGTAGCGGCCGGCGCGGACGTCGTGCAGCAGGCCGGCGAAGGCCTTGCCGCTGTAGACCGGATCGAGCAGCACGCCTTCGCTGCGGGCCATCAGGCGCACGGCCTCCCGCATCGCATCGGTCGGGATGCCGTAGCCCGGGCCGCGATGGCTTCCGTCGATCACGATGTCGGAAGCGGACAGCGCCGCGCCGGGCTTCAGCAGCCCCAGGGTCGCGTTGGCCTTGGCCAGCGTCTCGGCCTCGGCATGGTCTTGCGCCGCGAGCACCGCGTAGGACTTCGCGAGCCTCGGATCGCGACCCATCGCGAATAGCCCGGCGGCGAGGCCGGCATGGGTGCCGGCGCTGCCGTTGGCGGTGAGGATGTGGGCGAAGGTCACGCCCATCGCCGCGGCCTGCCCGGCGATCTCCTCGGCGCAGGCGGCGTAGCCGAGGCTGCCCACCGCGCTCGAACCGCCGGACGGGAACACGTAGACCCGCCGCCCCTCGGCCCGCAGCGTGTTCGCGCGGACCTCGGCGGCGGCGAGCGAGTCGGCGTCGGCCGGCAATTCGTGGACGCGGGCGCCGAACAGGTCGTCGAGGAAGCGGTTGCCGTTGCCGACGTAGTCCGGGTCGGTGCGCGGCACGCTCCGGCTCAGGAAGAGTTCGCAAGCGAAGTTCTCGCGCGCGGCGGCAGCGGCGGTGAGGCGCGCATGGTTCGATTGCAGCGCGCCGACCGTGATCACGGTATCGGCGTTCTCGGCGCGGGCCGCCCCGAGCAGGAACTCGAGCTTCCTGAGCTTGTTGCCGCCCCCGCCGATCGGCGCGAGGTCGTCGCGCTTCACGAACAGGCGGACCCCGTTTAGCGCCGGGCCCAGGGCCGCCGAGAACCGGTCGAGCGGCTGGATCGGCGTCGGACGCTCGAGGAGCGCGAGACGGGGGAAGCGGGCAAGGTCGAGACGGCTCATGCCACGGGTCTACCGCGTCGCGCGGCCGGGTTGAACCGGCAACCTCCGATTGCACGATCGCGACGCTACTCCGCGGCGGAGACGCTCACCCCGCGCAGGCGCGGCTCCTTGCCCCGCGCGGTCTCGTCGAGGGCATCGGTGAACTGCAGGGCGGCGAGCTGCGCGTAAAGCGCGCCCTGTGCCAGCAGGCTCTCGTGGGTGCCTTCCTCGACGATGCGGCCGTCGTCGAGGACGAGGATGCGGTCGGCGGCGCGGATGGTAGCGAGGCGATGGGCGATGACCAGGGTCGTGCGCCCGCGCATCAGCCCGTCGAGCGCCGACTGCACCGCGCGCTCACTCTCGGCATCGAGCGCCGAGGTCGCCTCGTCGAGGAGCAGGATCGGCGCGTCCTTCAGGATCGCGCGGGCGATGGCGACGCGCTGGCGCTGGCCGCCGGACAGGGTGACGCCGCGCTCGCCCACCGGCGTGGCGTAGCCCTGGGGCAGGGCGCGGATGAAGCCGTCGGCATGGGCAAGCTCGGCCGCGCGCTGCACCTCCGCGTCGCTCGCCTGCGGCCGGCCGTAGCGGATGTTCTCGGCGACCGAGCCCGAGAACACGGTCGGGTCCTGCGGCACCAGCGACATGCGGGCGCGCAGGGCCTCCGGGTCGACGCGCGCGACGTCGACCCCGTCGACGAGCACCCGGCCCGATTGCGGATCGTAGAAGCGCAGCAGCAGCTGCAGCACCGTGCTCTTGCCGGCGCCCGAGGGGCCGACGATGGCGATGCGCTCGCCGGGCGCCGCGGTGAAGGCGATGCCGTCGAGGGCGGCCGTCATGTCGCGGGTCGGGTAGGCGAAGCGCACCGCCTCGAACGCGACGGCGCCGCGGGCCGGCACCGGCATCGG
This sequence comes from Methylobacterium sp. WL116, assembly GCF_008039455.1. Classification (NCBI taxonomy): domain Bacteria; kingdom Pseudomonadati; phylum Pseudomonadota; class Alphaproteobacteria; order Hyphomicrobiales; family Methylobacteriaceae; genus Methylobacterium; species Methylobacterium sp. WL116. Next base: position 31 of record NZ_VRUV01000451.1, on the reverse strand, counting down.
CACCGGATCGGCCGGCGGCTTGATCGCGGGC
>NZ_VRUV01000450.1:0-3734 GCF_008039455.1 Methylobacterium sp. WL116 | reverse complement strand
CCACCGGCGTCGCCGGGCTCGCCTTGGCCCAGGCCGCGCTCGGCATCGCGACGTTGCTGATGGCCGTGCCGCTCTGGGCGGCCCTGGCGCACCAGGTGCTGGCGATGGCCGTCCTGGTGATGGCGACCGTCCATGCGCGCCTGAGCCGCGGCCTCGTGCGCGCGACGCGCACGACCGGCCCGGCGATCGCCCCGTTCGGCTTCGAGGCGCTGGCCGGACGCGGCGCCTGATGGCGGCTTGGAGGCCCGCTTCCTCGATTCAGGATGAATGTTGAGCCTGATCGGTGGAAAAGGCGGGACGGCTCGGCGCTGCGTGGTCTGCCGGTGGAACGAGTGTCATCGAAACGGCTTAGCCTCGATGCGTTGCAGGAGGCTGTGATGTTCCTGGCCGAAGACGGACGACCGGTTGGTCTCACCTGGCACTATACGCCGCGCGAGATCGTCGCCGACGGGGTGGTCCACGGCCTCGGCGTGCTCCTCGGCCTCGCCGGGGCGGTCGCCCTGGTGTCGATGGCGCTGACGGAGCATCTCGGCACGTCCGAGCGGGTCGCGGTGGCGGTCTACGCCACCGCCCTGGTCTCGATGCTGGCGGTCTCGGCCACCTACAACCTCTACCCGGTCGGCCCGCGCAAATGGCTGCTGCGCCGCGCCGACCACGCGCTGATCTACCTGATGATCGCCGGCACCTACACGCCGCTCGTCGCCCTGGTCGGGACCGGGCCGACGGCGTGGGCGCTCCTCGCCTTCGTGTGGATCGTGGCCGGGATCGGCATCGCGGTGAAGCTGCTGCTGCCCGGCCGCTTCGACCGGCTGTCGATCGGCCTCTACCTGCTCCTCGGCTGGTGCGGCCTGTTCGCCTACGAATCGGTGATCGCGGCGCTGCAGCCGACCGCTTTGTGGATGCTCGCGATCGGCGGCCTGCTCTACTCGGTCGGGGTCATCTTCCACGTCTGGCGCAAGCTTCCGTTCCAGAACGCGATCTGGCACGCCTTCGTGCTCGCGGCCGCCGCCTGCCATTACGGCACGGTCTGGGCGAGCCTGACCGGCGCCGCGATCAGCTGATCCTCCGCGAATGACAGGATCGGTCGGCGCCTCAGGGCGCCACCGTCCACGGACTGATGACGCGCATCGAGGCCTGCTGCGGCATCAGGGTCGCGGGCGTGCGCGGCGTGGATTTCAGCCGCTCGACGAACTTGCGCGCCTGGTCGGCCGGCAGCGCCGAAGCGGGCGCCATCAGCGCCGCCAGCTGCTTGCGGGTGCCGCGATCGACGTAGGCCGAACGCTCGACCGGGGCGAAGTCGCGCATCGTGTGGGCCGCATCGGGATCGCCGGTGAACACGCGGGCTCCGCTGCTCAGCACCACGATGTCGCCGGGCCGCAGCGTCTCGTCCTTCATCAGGGCGGCGGCGGCGCCGCCCGTCATGTCGATCGGCTTCTGGCGATCGGTGATCCGCACCTTCAGCGGCTCCGCGGCGGGCAGGGCGGCGTAGCGGGTCCGCGGCCGCAGCCGCGGCGACACCGCCCGGCGGATACGCGGACGGTACGCGCCGCCGGAATAGGCCGGCTGGCTCGGCTCGGGCGCCTGCGCCTGCGCCTGCGCCGCCGGGCGGGCCCCACCGAACAGCGCCTCGAAGAAGCCGAGCTCGGCCGCCTGCGCCTGGGCGACGCCGCCGGCGACGAGGCCACCAGCGAGCACGGTGGCGAGGACGCGACGGTTCAAGGACGACGTCATCGATCCCTCCAAGGATGCGCGGGCAGAGACATGAGGTGAACCGCACGGCGCGTGCGATGCGACACCCCGTTAACGGCAACTTAAACGCGACAGTTCCGCGAAGTTTGCACGCGAATTCGCGGGCGGGCGCACCGGTCGAACGCATGGCGGAAGGCGCGGGCCCGATCGCATCGGGTCGCGCGAAACGTCCGGACGGATGTCGGTGGTTGCTGCGTCGGGCGTCAGGCCGGCGTGGCCTGCTCGCCCTCGCCGATGCAGTCGAGCGCGCGCTCGACGGCGCTGACCGCGTCGAGCAGGTGCTGGACCGTGCGCTCGACCTCGAGCGCCGGGCGGCCCATGGCGGCGGCGCGGGCGCTGACGTCCTCGAGCTGCTCGAGCAGCGTGAGAAGGTCTCCGGCGACGGCGACGACCTCGCAACGGGCGAGCTGCTGCACGGGGGTGCGCGGGCGGAAGGGCAGGACGTTGCTCATGAAGGCTTTCGGCTCATCACGGTCGTTGTCGCCGGAACGCACCCGCTTGGCCAGGGTCGCACCAGCGCTCCTCCACACGAATGCCCGGTTTCGCGGCCGCAAAGCCACGCCGTGGTGACTTTTCCGTGGCCGGGCGACATCACATCCCCGGCAACCGATTCACGCGATCGGCACCGCCTTGACGCGGACACACTGGCCCGACACCTCGGCCCGTCATTCCCGCGCCTTCCCTCCCGATCACGCCCCAGGACCCGCGATGCGCCTCGTCCCGACCGTTCAGACACTCGCTCCCTTCGCCCTCGCGGCCGCCCTGGTCGGCGGCCTCGGCGCCTGCAACAGCGTCGACGGCCCCGACAGCCGCAGCGGCCTGGCGGAGACCTTCAACACCGACAACTACCGGCGCTCGAACGACACCAACGGCACGCAGACCCGGCCCGACGTGAACCGCCTGTACACCCAGCCCTCGATCCCCTCGATCGCCAACCGCGGCTACTGATCCCCGGTTCGCTCCGCATCCGCGGCCCGGGGCGCCCTAGCGCTTGGCCAGGGCGTCGGCGAAGGCCGCGATGCGGTTGCGGGCGTAGGTCGGCAGGCCGGCGCTGATCGAGGTGCCGGTGTTGAAGCTCGAATTGCCCATCAGCACCTGCGCCGGCAGCAGGTTCCTGAGCACGGGGACGCGGGCGTATTCCGCCTTGCGGTCGAGGACGTCGCCCTTGATCGCCAGCGCCATGTAGGTGGTCACGACGGTCTTGGTCGGGTCGCCCGGCATCGGCTGGAACACCGCCAGGAACTTGCCGAAGCGCAGGATCTGGTTGACCCAGAAGATCGTCTGCTCCAGCCCGCCCGTGACGGTGGTGTCGACCTTTGTCAGCGCCCCGAGGCCGGCCGCCCGATCGGGGGCGAGGGTGCGCAGCTCGCTCTGGAACGTCACGAACTCGGCGATCTTCTTTGCGCCGCCCTCCTCCAGCTTGTTGGCGAGCTTCACCCCGAGCGGCAGCTTGCCCTCGAGGTCGTAGCGCGACTCGATGCAGACCGTGCCCGGCTCGCACCACGGGCGGTCGGGACGGCGGGCGAAGGCCGCGGCGGGGTCCTTGGTCGGCGTCACGTCGGCGGGGTCGAGGGCCTTGTGCTTGATCGCCGGGTCCATCGCCTGCACGAAGCCGAGACGGGCCAGCGCCGCGAGGTCGATCGCCTCGGGGGGCCGCGCCACCACGAAGCGCCCCTCGGCGACGTAGACCTTCAGCGTCTCGTGCCGGGGCTTGGCCACGCCGTTCACGGTGGTGGTGTAGTCCGGCTCCTTGTAGCCGGGGAAGGGCGAGAGCGCGGCCGCCTCCGCAGGCTTGGTCCGGACCCAGTCGAGGTAGGGCGTCAAGCCGTTCTCCGGCGTCGACGGGTTGTCGCGGTGGTCGCTCACCAGGATCGCGCCGGGCTTGAGCGTCGTCGGATCGACGGCGGTGATCGAGGCGACCTCTCGGGCCTCGAGGACGGCGCCGACGTCGCCGGCGACGCCTACGGCAACCGCGCGCCCGATGC
>NZ_VRUV01000044.1:0-16820 GCF_008039455.1 Methylobacterium sp. WL116 | reverse complement strand
GAGGACGCGCCGCTCTGGGGCGTCAGCGCCGCCTTCGCCTCGGAAGGTGACCTCGCGGCCGCCGCCGCCGCCCTGTCCGGCCGAGACGACGCCCACGTCCACCTGGACGCGCACGGCCCCGTGCCGATGCCGCGCGTGCTCCGCACCCTCGGGATCGCCGGGCGCTCGATCCGCGCCTACGCGATCCTCGGCGCGCTCGCGGGCGGCGCCGCCTTCTTCGGGATGTGCGTCTACGCGACGGCCTACGACTACGTGTTCCTGATCGGCGGGCGTCCGCGCTTCTCGTGGCCGTCCTTCGTGGTGCCGAGCCTGTCCTTCGCGATGATGAGCGGCACGATCGCGGTCCACCTTGCCTTGCTGATCCTGAACCGGTTGCCGCGCTTGAACCACCCGGCGTTCAACATCCCGGGGTTCCTGCGCGCGACGGACGACCGCTACTTCCTCTCGGCCGAAGCCCAGGGCGAGCGCTTCGACGCCGACCGCGTCGTGCGCAAGCTGGCGTCCCTGCCCACGGAAGCCGGCCGCCCGCTCGACATCCGCCGGGTGCCGCGATGAGGCGTCTCCTGGCCCTGCTCGCCGTCCTGCCGCTCGCGGCCTGCGGCGAAGCCGACATGAGCGAGCAGCCGCGTGCCAAGACCTGGGACAGGAACGGCTTCTTCCCGCAGGCGATGACGATGCGCCATCCCGTCGCCGGCACCGTGCCGCGGAACGATCCGGCCAGGCCGGCGGCGCAGCCAGCAAGCATCACCGAGACCCTGCTGGCGCGCGGGCGGGAGCGGTACGGCATCTACTGCACCCCGTGCCACGGCGCCTCGGGCGACGGCCGCGGGATCATCGTCGCGCGCGGCTTTCCCTCGGCCGGTCAGCTCACCACCGAACGCCAGCGTACGGCGTCGGCCGACGACCTGTACCACGCGATCTCGGAGGGGCACCGGGCGATGTACGGGATGGGCCAGATGATCCCCTCCGCGGATCGCTGGGCGATCATCGCCTATGTCCGCGCCCTGCAACGGAGCCAGGATACCGAGGTCGCGGGCCTGCCGCCCGAGGACCGGGCCAAGCTGGAGGCGTCGCGATGATGGCCGCTTACGCCTCGGCCGCACGGCGCCGTCCCATCGCGGTGCTGCTCCTCGGCGCCGGAGCATCGATCCTCGCCGTGCTGGCGGGTGGCTGGCGCGGGGCGGCCACGTCCTACCTGGCGGCTTGGCTCGCGCTACTCGCCCTGCCGGTCGGCGCGCTTCCGATCGCCATCGCGCTTGAGCGGTTCGGCCTGCGCGAGCACGACCGCGGCGAAGGCGAGCTTTCCAAGTCCTTGCGTCGCCTCGTCGGGCTGATGCCGGTGGCAGCGATCCTGGGCGTGCCCGTCCTGTTCGGCATCGGGCAGATCTATCGATGGACCGACGCGCCGCCCGCGACGCCGCTGGCCGCTTTGTGGTTCACGGTGCCGCTCTTCGCCCTGCGGGTGATCGCGTACCTCGCCGCCTGGGTCTGGCTCGCTGCGCGGTTCGTGGTCCCGGGCGAAACCCGCGACGGACGCACGATCTCCGGGGTCGCGCTGCATGCCGTCGTCGGAACCCTGGCCGTCACCGACCTCGTCGGATCCCTGGACCATCGGCTCGGCTCGAGCCTCGAAGGTGTGCTCGTGCTGACGGCCTGGAGCAGCTTGGCCCTGGCCGCGGCGATCCTCCTGGCACCGGAGGAGCCGACGCCGATCGGGCGCGGGCGCGCGGTCCCCGGGCAGGACCGGCTTGTGCCGCTGGTGGTCCTGCTGAGCCTCTGGGCCTTCCTGCACTTCGTGCAGTTCCTGATCGTCTGGTCGGCGAACCTTCCTCAGGAAGTCTTGTGGTACTTCGCTCGCGGCGGCTGGCTCGGCCGTGCGTTCGCGAGCCTCGGCGGGGCCGTCGTCCTGCTCGGCGCGCTCGCGACGCTTCGGCCGGGGCGCCCGACGACGCGGGTCTTGGCGGCGCTGGTGCTCGCGCTCCACGCGGTCGAGATGTTCTGGTTCGTGACGCCCGCTCTGCGCGACCGCTTCGTGATCGGCTGGAGCGACGCCTTCGCCGCGATCGCCGTCTGCTGCCTGGCCGTGGCCCTGCTGCCGGTGGCGCAACGCCTGATGCCCGTTCTCTCGCCCCGGCGCCGGCGGAGCGCGGTCGCATGAGCACCGAGCGCACGCAGCACCGGTTCGGCTTCGTCTCGTCGATCATCTCCGGCTTGGCAATCTTGCGCCGCCGTCCTTCCTCGCCCGGGACGGCGAAGGCATCCGGCGAGGCCGGATCCTCGGACGGGCCGGGCTACGAAACCTCTGACGTCCATGTCGGCAACACGGCCCGCGTGATGGCCGGGCTGATGGTGACAGCGCTCGCCGTGATCGGAGCGATGATCTGGCTGAAGACGATGGTCTCGACCGATCAGCGCCAGGCCCTGCCGAGCCTGACCGCGCAGCAGACCGCGCGGCTCGTTCCCCCGCCACCGAACCTTCAGGCCGACCCCTACGCCGACCTCGCTGCCGAGCGTGCGGCCGAAGGCCGGCAGCTCGACGGCTACGCCTTCCTCGACGCCTCGCGGCAGCGCGCGCGCATCCCGATCGACCGTGCCATGGCGCTGACGGTCGGCCGAACGCTGGACCCGTGAGCCGATGACGCCGAAGCACGCAGCCCTCGAGCTCTGGCCGGCGGCGGCCTCCGCCGTCGCGGTCGAGACCGACTACCTGATCCTCGCCTTCACGGTGCTCACGCTGGTGCTCACCGTGCCGGTGTTCCTGGCGATCACCTGGTTCGCGATCCGGTACCGCGACGGCCAGGAGGCCAACCGCGACACCAGCGGCATCCGCTCGAACCTGATCGAGATCAGCTGGATGCTGATCCCGTTCCTGCTGACGCTGATCTTCTTCGTCTGGGGCGCGCGGCTCTTCGTGATCTCGAAGAACCCGCCGCCCGACGCGATGGTGATCGAGGCGATCGGTCGGCAATGGATGTGGAAGTTCCAGCACCCGACCGGCCAATCCGAGATCAACGACCTGCATGTGCCGATGGGCCAGCCGATCAAGCTGCGGATCATCAGCCAGGACGTGATCCATGCGCTCTACCTGCCGGCGCTCCGGGTGCAGATGGCGGCCTTGCCCGACCGCTACACCGAGCTGTGGTTCAAGGCCGACAAGCCCGGCACCTTCCACCTGTACTGCTCGGAATATTGCGGCACCGACCACTCGGCGATGGAGGGCAGCCTGACGATCCTCAGCCAGGGGGACTACCAGGACTGGCTCACCCATTCCGGGGCGCAGCAATCGAAGGTCGCGGCCGGCAAGGCGATCTACAATGCCTACGGCTGCGGAACCTGCCACGACGACGGTTCGAACGTGCAGGCGCCGAAGCTCGCCGGCCTCTACGGACGGGCGGTGCGACTGGCGGACGGGCGCACGATCACGGCCGACGAGGACTACCTTCGCGACAAGATCCGCAACCCCAACGGCAACCGGCTCGCCGAGGGCTACAAGCAGATCATGCCGAGCTTCGCCGGCGTGATCCCGGAGGACGACCTCGGCCGCCTGATCGACTTCCTGAAATCGAACACCCGCACCGTGGGCGACGCAGCGTCCGGAGAGGCCACGCGATGAGCGCATCGGGCACGATCGACAGCGGGATCGCGAACCGCGAGCCGCACGCGCCGGAGGCGACGCTCGATCGTCCGGCCGACTATCTACACGCCCAATCGACCCTGCGCTCGTGGTTCCTCACCACCGACCACAAGCGCATCGCGATCCTCTACCTCGCCTCGATCACCGCGTTCTTCATCATCGGCGCCGTCGCCGCGGGCGTGGTGCGGCTGGCCCTCGTCGTGCCGAACGGCGCGGTGATGGCCAACGACACCTACAACAAGGCCTTCACCATCCACGGCGTGGTGATGGTGTGGTTCTTCCTGATCCCGTCGATCCCGGCGACCTTCGGCAACTTCCTGATCCCGCTGATGATCGGGGCGAAGGACCTCGCCTTCCCCAAGCTGAACCTCACGAGTTGGTACGTCTTCATGACGGGCGCGCTCTTCACGATGGTGTCGGTGGTGCTCGGCGGCATCGACACGGGCTGGACCTTCTACGCGCCGCTCTCCACCGCGTTCTCGAACGGCTGGGTCCTGCCGGCGCTGATCGGCGTGACGATCGTCGGGTTCTCGTCGATCCTGACGGGCCTGAACTTCGTCGTCACGATCCACACCATGCGCGCGCCCGGCATGACGTGGTTCAAGCTGCCGATCTTCGTCTGGACGCACTACGCCACCAGCCTGATCTTCCTGCTGGCGACGCCCGTGATCACCACGGCGCTGATCCTGCTGATCATGGAGCGCGCCTTCCACATCGGCGTGTTCGACCCGGCCTATGGCGGCGACCCGGTGCTGTTCCAGCACCTGTTCTGGTTCTACTCGCACCCGGCGGTGTACATCATGGTCCTGCCGGGCATGGGGGTGATCTCCGAGATCATCCCGGCCTTCGCCCAGAAGAAGCTCTTCGGCTACCGCTTCGTCGCCTATGCCGCGATCGGGCTCGCCTCGGTGACGTTCTTCGTCTGGGGCCACCATATGTTCATCAACGGGCAGAGCGATCTCGCCTCGCTCGCCTTCTCGGCGCTCTCCTTCGCGGTCGCCGTGCCCTCGGCGGTGAAGGTCTACAACTGGACTGCGACGATCCATAAGGGGAAGCTCCGCCTCGACACGCCGATGCTCTACGCGATGGGCTATATCGGCCTGTTCGTGCTCGGCGGCCTCACCGGCCTGTACCTGGCGACGCTGGCGATCAACCAGCACATCCATGCGACCTACTTCGTGGTCGCGCACTTCCACTACATCATGGTCGGCGGCACGGTGCTGGCCTTCCTCGGCGGGCTGCACTTCTGGTGGCCGAAGTTCACCGGCCGGATGTACAACGAGGCCTGGGGGCGGATCTCGGCGCTGCTGATCTTCCTCGGCTTCAACGTGACGTTCTTTCCGCAGTTCATCCTCGGCTACCTCGGCATGCCGCGACGCTACGCGACGTACCCGCCGGAATTCCAGATGCTGAACGTCCTCTCCTCGGCCGGCGCGACGATCCTGGCGGCGGGCTACATCTTCCCGATGCTCTACCTCGTCTATTCCCTGTGGTTCGGCAGGAAGGCGCCCGTGAATCCCTGGGACGCCAAGGGGCTCGAGTGGGAGACGACCTCGCCGCCGCCGACGCTCAACTTCGCGTCGCCGCCCGAGGTGCCGAGGGTTCCGTACGACTACCCGATCCAGGAGCAGGAAACCAAGGCGCAGCATCGATGAGGCAGCAGCGATGAGCACGGGTCTCGCCGACGGCGTCGGCATCAAGCGCGCCCACCATTTCGAGACCGTCGCGCAGCAGCGCTATGCCGCTACGCTCGGGATCTGGGCGTGGCTGATCACCGAGCTCCTGCTCTTCGCGGCCCTGTTCCTGGTGGCGCTGATCGTGCGGATCCAGCACCCGGAGGCGACGCAGGAGGCGGCGCGCCACCTGAAGTTCTGGATCGGCGCCGTCAACACGGTGGTGCTGATCGTCTCCAGCCTCACCATGTCGATGGCGATCGAGTTCTCGCGCATTGGCTGGCAGCGGGCGATGGTGCGAGCGATGCTGGCGACCGCCGCTCTCGGCAGCCTGTTCCTCGTGCTGAAGGGCTACGAGTACTACGCCGACTACGAGGAGCACATGATGCCGTTCCTCGGCTCGCGCCCCTACGAGCTGACGGCGAGCCCGGCCTCGCGCCTGTTCGTGAACCTCTACTACGTCGCGACGCTGTTGCACGGGCTGCACCTGCTGACCGGCATCTCGCTGCTGCTCGGCATGACCTGGATCGCGTCCAAGGCGGGGTTCCTGTCGCGGCACCAGAACTGGATCGAGATCTACGGCCTGTACTGGCACTTCATCGACCTGATCTGGATCATGGCCTTCCCGATCCTCTACGTCGTCAACCGGTAGCCCGATGCGCAGCCCGCTCGCGACCCTCTCCGACACCGACCGCGCGCTCCTGAAGGATCGGCTGCGCAAGCCGGTCCTGACCTTCCTCGCGCTGATGGGCCTGCTCGCGGTCAACGTCACCCTCGGCGCGACGCTGCCGTTCGAGCATGTCTGGGCGCTCGAGCTCGTCGTCGTCGCGGCGATGGCGCTCGTCGTCCTCCTCGTGTCGATGGAGGTGCTCCACGAGCCGCCGCTGGTGAAGCTGTTCTCGGGCCTCGGCTTCTTCTGGGTCGCGATCATGGTCGGCATGACGCTGACGGATTACCTCGGCCGCTGACGCGCGGTGCGGTTCACGGTTGTTCGCCGTCCGAAACGCACCTAAACCGAAGTGGACATCCGGGCGGCGGACGATCCGCGCCGAGGCCCCGCCCGATCAGGTAAGTTTCCGAGACGATGTGCGAACTGCTCGGCATGAGCGCGAACGTGCCCACCGACATCCGCTTCTCGTTCGCGGCGTTGGCGCGGCGCGGCGGCGAGACCGGTCCGCACGCGGACGGATGGGGCATCAGCTTCTACGAGGGCCGCGGCTGCCGCAGCTTCCACGAGCCCGAGCCGAGCGCGAAGTCGGAACTCGCCCGCCTGCTGCGCGACTACAAGATCAAGAGCCGCATCGTCATCGGGCACGTGCGCAAGGCCAATCGCGGCCGCGTCAGCCTCGAGAACACCCATCCGTTCTCGCGCGAGCTCTGGGGCCGGCGCTGGACCTTCGCGCATAACGGTCAGCTCAAGGGGGTGAAGAAGCTTCCGCTCGGCGGGTTCATGCCGATCGGGTCGACGGACAGCGAGTACGCCTTCTGCTGGATGCTCGGCCGCCTGCAGGGGCGCTTCTCGGCCCTGCCCAAGCCCGCGCTGCTCGACCGCGCGGTGGCCGACCTCTGCGCCGAGCTGCACGCGCTCGGCGTGTTCAACATGCTGCTCTCCGACAGCCGAACCCTCTACGCCCATTGCGGCAAGCGCCTGTGCTACCTCACCCGCCGGGCGCCCTTCGGCACGGCGACGCTGATCGACGAGGATTGGCGGGTGGACTTCGCCCAGGAGACCACCGAGCGCGACGTCGTGTCGGTGGTGGCGACGCAGGCGCTGACCCGCGACGAATGCTGGACCGACCTCGCGCGCGGTGACGTCATCACCCTGCGCGACGGCGCGATCCGCCTGCTGAAACCCGGCGCGCCGGCGGCGGCCACCGTCGTCGTCGCGCCGAAGCCCTGTTGAGGCGAGGCGCGACGCACTTGGATGTGACGGTCGCGAAGGTGCAAGCGCGGCCGCGATAGGCTAAAGACACGGAACAACTCGAACGGCTCAGGCGCGAGCCGCACACGTTCCGCCTCGCGGCTTCGGACCACCCGCGAGCCCGCAGAAGACCGTAGATTGCGACGCATCATGACCCGCGACGAGACCGACACCCTTCCGAGCCAGTCTGGAAACGGCGACAAGGATGCGCGGCCGAACCTGTCGCACACCATCCGCTCCCATCTCGGCGACCATCTGCGCAGCGCCTACGACACGTTGGGCCAGACCGAGCTGCCGAGCCGCTTCGCCGAGCTGATCGCGAAGCTCGAGGCGGCGCTCAAGGCCCGCGGCGAGGCGATCGAGCCGGAGTTCCGCAACGGCCTGCTCGCGGCCGTGCCGAGCCTGCGCGCCTTCGCCCTGTCGCTGACCTCGAACCCGGCCCGCTCCGACGACCTCGTGCAGGATACGCTGATGAAGGGCTGGCAGCATCGCGCCCGCTTCCAGCCCGGCACCAACCTGAACGCGTGGCTGTTCACGATCCTGCGCAACATCTTCTACTCGGACCACCGCAAGCGGGTCCGCGAGGTCGAGGATCAGGACGGCTCCTACGCCGCGCGCCTGGCCACCGCCCCGCACCAGGGCGACCGCCTCGACGTCGAGGACCTGCAGACGGCGCTCGCCAAGCTCCCGCCCGACCAGCGCGAGGCGCTGGTGCTCGTCGGCGCCGAGGGCGTCTCCTACGAGGAGGCGGCGACCATCATGGGCTGCAAGGTCGGCACCGTGAAGAGCCGCGTCAGCCGGGCCCGGGGGCGGCTCGCCGAGCTGCTGGGCTACGACGAGGAAGACCTCGGCTCCGACCGGTTCATCCAGTCGGCGATGCCCAAGGACGCCTGAGAGAACGCCCGACGATCGGTCTTTTTTGACGCATCCGTTTCCGGTGGTCGTGCGTTACCGGCCCGACACTCGCACGGCGCCGGTTGGCGCGGCGAGCATCGGAAGACGGAGCTTTGCCATGCAGTTCAAGACCCTTCTGGCCGCCTCGGCCCTCGTTCTCGCCCTGCCGCTCGCCGCACAGGCGCAGGGCACCATCCGCGGTGCCGAGCGCGGCGCCGAGACCGGCTCCGATATCGGCGGCCCGATCGGCGGGATCGTCGGCGGCGCGGTGGGCGCGGCGACCGGCACCGTCGGCGGCATCCTCGGCGTCGACATGCAGCCGCGCTTCCGCAGCTACGTCCGCGAGCGCAACGTGCGCTCCTACGATTACGACGGCCGCGTCGCCGTCGGCACCACCCTGCCGGGCGACGGCGTGACCTACTACGACGTGCCCGACGAGTACCGCGTCCAGCCGGGCACCCGCTACACCGTGATCAACAACCGCCCGGTCCTCGTCGATCGCGGCCACCGCATCGTCGAAGTGATCGACTAGGCGTTTCATCGCCGCGCGACGTGCGAGGGCTCCGGGGCGACAGGCTCCGGGGCCCTTTTCCTTGGCGCCCACCGCACGCTCGGCCGCCCATGCAACGCTTCGCCGCATCGCCCGTTATGGCTCTGACGGCGAACGGGAATTCCCACCATGAACGACGACGCCATCGATCCGAAGGCCGGGCTTCCGGAGCCGGTCCGCGACCATCTCGGCCAGCAGCTGCGCTCGATGCTGTCGGTGGGCCAGGAGAAGCCGCGCTTCCTCGGCGACGATCCCGCGCCCGACGCCACCTTCGCGCCGCAGCTTCAGCGCCTGGAGACCCGGCTCAAGACCCACGAGGAGGGCACGGGCGCCGTCGAGCACGCCCTCGACCGCATCCTCGATGCCTTCGGCGTCACCCCCGACGACGGCAAGCCCGCCGGCACCAAGCCGACGGCCTGAGGGTCAGACCTTCGGGCGCGTCGCGAGCAGGTCGCGGATCTCGCCGAGGATCTTCACGTCGGCCGGCACCTCGGCGACGGCCTCGGGCTTGGCCTCCTCCTTGGTCACGAGCTTGTTCATCGCGCGGATGACCAGGAACAGCACGAAGGCGACGATCATGAAGTTGATCGCCACGGTGATGAACTGGCCGTAGCCAATCACCGCGCCCTGCTTCTTCGCCTCGGCATAGGCCGCGCCGGCCTGCACCTTCGACGACAGCGGCAGGTAGTAGTTCGAGAAGTCGAGCCCGCCGGTGATCGCGCCGATCATCGGCATGAACACGTCCTGCACCGCCGAGGTGACGATCGCCCCGAAGGCGGCGCCGATGATCACGCCGACGGCGAGATCGACCACGTTGCCGCGCAGCGCGAACTTCTTGAACTCTTCGAGCATGGCGGGTCCCCAGCCTTCAGGTGCCTCACGCTACGCGTGGCGGCGGGGGCCGCCAAGCGCACGCGGGCCGGCATCCACCGTCAGATCGCCGAGGCCGGGTCCTCGCCGGACTCGATGCGGGCCGCCGGCTCGAGCCGGGCGCGGCGGCGGTACTGCGCGGCACCGATCGGCAGGCCGACGATGTAGGCGGCGCTGATCGCCACCAGCGATTCGAACGGGAACGAGATCAGCAGGCCGAAGGCGGCGACGCCCGCCAGGAAGATCGGCAGCACCCACCCGCGCGGCACGCGCTTGCCCATGGTCTTGCCGGAGAAGGTCGGCACGGTGGAGACCACCAGCAGGGCGATGCCGAGCACGTAGACCAGGATCGCCGGCGCCGCCCAGGCCTCGAAGCCAAAGCCGAGGAAGTGCAGGTAGAGCGGCAGCATCGCCGTCATTGCGCCGGCCGGGGCCGGCATGCCGACGAAGTAGTCCTTCTTCCATTCCGGGCGGTTCGGGTCGTCGAGCATCGCGTTGAAGCGGGCGAGCCGCAGCGCCATCGCGATGGCGAAGATCAGCGCCACGATCCAGCCGAGCGATTTCAGGTTGTGGAGCGCGAAGCCGTAGAGGATCAGCGCCGGCGCGCAGCCGAAGTTGACGAAGTCGGCCAGCGAATCGAGCTCGGCCCCGAAGCGCGAGGTGCCCTTCAGGAGCCGCGCCACCCGCCCGTCGATGCCGTCGAGCACGGCCGCCGCGATGATCGCGATCACCGCCGGCTCGAACTTGCCCTCGAAGGCCAGGCGGATCGCGGTCAGCCCGAGGCAGAGCGCCATCAGGGTGATCATGTTGGGCGCGATCATCCGGAACGGCACCGGCTTGAACCGGCGCGGCCGCGGCTCGTTCGCGTCCGGCTCGAAGGGCGGGAAGAGATCGTCCATCGCCCCCTCCCCTCAGATGCGCCGGAACGAACGCTCGGGCCCGCCGCCGAGGTCGGCGAGCACGGTCTCGCCGGCGACCGCCTTCTGGCCGAGGCCGACCAGCACGCAGGTGCCGACGGGCAGGTACACGTCGACCCGCGAGCCGAAGCGGATCAGTCCGAAGCGCTCGCCCACCGAGAGCTGGTCGCCGGCCGAGACGAAGCCGACGATGCGGCGCGCCACGAGGCCGGCGATCTGCACCACGCCGACCCGCACGGGCTGGCCGCCGTGCACGGTCTCCATCACCATCCCGTTGCGCTCGTTGTCCTCGCTCGCCTTGTCGAGCTCGGCGTTGAGGAACAGCCCCGGCGTGTAGTGGATCTGCCCGATCTTGCCCGTCACCGGCACGCGGTTCACGTGGCAGTCGAACACGTTCATGAACACCGAGACCCGGGTCATCGGCACCTGGGGCAGGTCGAGCTCGGGCGGCGGCAGCACGGTCGAGATCAGGTTCACCCGCCCGTCCGCCGGCGAGACCACGAGGCCCTCGGCCACCGGCGTCACCCGCTCGGGGTCGCGGAAGAAGTAGCAGACCCACAGGGTCAGGATCAGGAACACCCAGCCGAAGAACTGCGAGAAGGTGCCGGCCAGCACGGTGAGCACGATCCCGATCACGATGAAGGGGTAGCCCTCCTTGTGGATCGGGACGAGCGTCCGGCGGATCGTCAGGAGAAGGTCGTTCATGCGGTCTTTCGGAAGGGGCGCGCGAAGGGCGCGGGGCCAACGGGATTTTGACCCGCGCGATGGCAGCCCAGGGCGCGAAGGTCAACCGCCGGCGCCGTCGCGCGGGGGTCTGGCCGCCCCATCGGACCGACATCCGCCCCGTCATTCCGGGGCGCTGAAGGCGAGCCCGGAACCCAGAGCCGCCGACGCGAGCAAGGTCCGGCACCCTCGGCGCGTCTGGATTCCGGGCTCCGCTGCGCGGCCCCGGAATGACGGTCGATGGCATCCGATCGTCCAGGCACGCCAAGACCACCCCGCGCGGAAAGCCTCCGCCGGCGGCATGGCCCCGACATCACGGACAGGAGACGCGGGACGCCGCGGAACCCTGGGATGATGCGCAATGAGCCGGTTCCCCGGCGCCCCGCGGTGCCGGGCCCCGAGAACGCGGGCACCCGGCGCCGATTTGTCGTCGCGGCTTTACGTACCGCACGGCCCCGCCGCCGCGGCCCGCGCGACGCGGGCCCCGGTCACGTATCCGGCCACGTAGGGCCGGGTCGCCCCGGCGACAGCCGGAACGGGCGATCCCCGCACCCTCCCTAACGTCGGGACGGGCTCAGGTCTCTTCTGAGGGCGCTCCGCTTGCGGGCGACAGCCCGCCGCTCGGTGCGCCCCGCGCCGCGCATTATGGACGCCGTATCGCGGCGGGTTGATCGACCCACCGCGCAGGACCGCCACGCTGCCGACCGCCCCGTCGATCACCGGGCCGGCTCCTGACGGCGGCCCCGGGACGAAACGCAGCCCCGGCGCCGTGCAGCGCGTGATGGGGTTATAGGCATGTTATAGGAATTTTGTCAATATGCTGACACGCGAGCTAGCCTCGACCAGATGCCTTTTATGAAAGCCGCATACAACTTATTTTGGACGCCAAACACGCTCATTTTCAATTAAGGAAGACACTCACAGCGTAAGCTGCAGGCGCATGGCGGGGCCGACTAACCAAGAGACGAATAGCCCGAGCGGCAGTGCCATCATGTGGTTGCCCTCATGCGGTGCGCTCGGCATTTTGAGATCCGACGGGCATTGTTTTGAAATCGGACGGGCGTTCACCATTCGCATCGGGGGCAAGTGTGAAGCCCAAGTCGATTGACCTGGCATCCGAGGTGAAACGCGCCACCTTACCGGATGGCCTAAATGGATTTCTTTTCCCCTTGTTCGAGGCTGTTTCTAATTCCCTCCATTCGATTGAGGAACGGTGGGGTGATGCTGCAGAGAACAAGGGAATCATCGAAATCGAATTTTTGAGCACTAACCGAGAGATCATCATCGCCGATAATGGGATTGGTTTTGACGAGAAAAACTTAGGAGCTTTTCTAACTCCCCTTACGGGGAATAAATATGAGCGAGGAGGTAAGGGATTTGGTCGTTTTATTGCCTTCAAAAATTTTAGAGAAGTATTTTATTCGTCTCGGCAAATCGATCTACGTGGCGTCAGCTCCGGCGGCGTTTATAGATACGAGCCATTTGCTAGCGATGACAATCTAATCGAAGTTCCGATCAATGGAGGGGCCGGCGCCCATCGGTTCGGTACGGGCCTCACAGCACTACTAAAATCACCATCTGAAGAGAGCAGTGCTTATTTTGATCTCGCCGGACCACAATATTCGAGCGGGGATGCGCAAACATCTATTGCTTCTGCAGTGCTTGATCACTTTTTAATCGAATTTATTCAAAGAAAAGTACCGAAGCATACCATATTGACAGTCGATGAAATTCCAATCAATATTAATTAATATTTTAATAGATCCCTTTCCGTCGGTGGATCGCGGACGGAATATCTTGAGATTGCACAGGCGAACAGAAAATTCGAATTCAGTTATTTTAAGATTGGAGAAGCGCAGGCCAAGAAACATAGGCTATATTTCTATGCAAATAATCGAGCAGCGAGCGAACTTGAGAACATTTCATCCGGCCTGAACGACAAACCATTCGTAGAACCTTCTGAAAAGGGTCCACGACGGTATTACTATCTAGTAGCGGTATCTAGCGATTTTTTCATGTCTTCTCAATCTCGCGACCGAATTACAAACTTGCATGCAAAAATTGAATATGATGGCAATAAAAAATCCGTTAAAGATCATCTTATTGCTATGGCTAAGCAGCATATACTTGAAATTGAAAGCTCATACACCAGCGAGCGGCGGGCTAGAATGGTCGCCGATGTCGAGCATTTGATCGCTATAGATCCTCTGCTACGCCGGGGTCTTGGTAACAAATCAGCTGCGGATTTTGTGGGAAAACGGTCGATCACCGAGACGCGGGAGCAGCTTGCACAAGATTTATTTGTAGAGCGATTTCGCAGAAAATTTGACTTCTCAAAAATTAGCCAAAACGCGAGCATTGAACTGCTAGAGAATCTCGTAAAAACCCAAATTCCAGAAGACGCTAAAGAAGCTTTAGCTGTGTATGTTGCTTATCGTAATCATGTTATTACTATCTTTCGCGAGCTGTTAAAAAAACAAGAGGGTATCCTAGCGACGGAAGACAAAGTACATACACTTATTTACCCGCGCTATAAAGATAGCGATGAGATTGACTACAGCGCGCACAACCTATGGCTCATAGATGATGACCTAGCCTACGCGCAATATATTTCGAGTGATCGTACACCCCAAGGACCGCATCGGGCGAAAGGCGAATACGCCCATGATCTTCTTATAAATAACCAGAATGAGCTTATGGTCGTAGAAATGAAACGACCTCAAAAAACAGGATACAAATCTGATGGTGATGAGTTAACAGATGATCCAGTGGATCAGATGAAAAAAAATTTCAGCTATTCGTAAGATATGCAAAATAAAAACTTCTGGCAATCGAGAAATTACTATTCCATCCGATAAGATGGTTCGCGGATATGTTCTTGTAGATTGGAATGACAGTCTTCAGAGTTATCTTAAAAACGAAGATTTCGTCATAACAAACTATGGCGGCCAGATGGCGTACCGATATTATGGCGGATTGAACCTGATGCTTGAAGTGCTCGCCTTCGATCGGTTGGTCGATCGTGCCACGAACAGGAATGAGGCCTTCGTTCAAATGCTTGAAGGGCGATCTACATACGATCGGAAGCCAAAGGGGACACTCGGGAGCCTCCATGCAGCCGCGCGAGCGGTATAGTAACTGACCAAAATTTTATTGCGCAACCGCTAAGCGTTGCTTCTGCGCAATGGAAAATTTGGAACCTTCGCTCGACCGGACCGAAAGAATAATCTCAAAACCTTTAATGCAGTAAGTAAATTCCACTACTTGGGCTAGCTGTGTTAACGAGCGCAGCTTGTTTTAGTTTGCGAATGGTACTCTAGCATGTGATACTTTACTCCGCAGCGATTGCATCTTGGCGTGCTGCGGCTTCCTCAGCCCGGCGCAAGGCCGCCCGCGCCGCGTCCGCCTCGCGCTGGCGGTTCCACAGGGCGGCGTAGACCCCGTCCTGGTCGAGCAGTGCGGCGTGGGTGCCGCGCTCGACGATGACGCCCTTGTCGAGCACCAGGATCTCGTCGGCGTTGACCACCGTCGAGAGGCGGTGGGCGATGACCAGGGTGGTGCGGCCCTTCGCGATGCGGTCGAGCGCGTCCTGGATCTGCGATTCGGTGAAGCTGTCCAGCGCCGAGGTCGCCTCGTCGAGGACGAGGATCGGCGGGCTCTTCAGGATGGTGCGGGCGATGGCGACGCGCTGCTTCTCGCCGCCCGAGAGCTTCAGGCCGCGCTCGCCCACCGGCGTGTCGTAGCCCTCCGGCAGGCCCTCGATGAAGCGGTCGATCTGGGCGAGGCGGGCGGCCTCGCGCATCTCGGCCTCGCTCGCCTCCCAGCGGCCGTAGCGGATGTTGTAGCCGATCGTGTCGTTGAACAGCACCGTGTCCTGCGGCACCATGCCGATGACGGCGCGCAGCGAATCCTGGCGCACCGCGGCGATGTCCTGCCCGTCGATGGCGATGCGGCCGCTCTGCGGCTCGTAGAACCGAAACAGCAGGCGCGAGAGCGTCGACTTGCCGGCGCCCGAGGGGCCGACGATCGCCACGGTCTTGCCCGAGGGCACCGTGAACGAGACGCCGCGCAGGATCGGCCGGTCCGGGTTGTAGGCGAAGTGCACGTTCTCGAAGCGCACCTCGGCCGGGCCGGCGACCAGCGCCGGGGCGTTCGGCCGGTCCGCGATCTCCGGGTTGCGGTGGAGGATGCGGAACATGTCGTCGATGTCGATCAGCGCCTGTTTGATCTCGCGGTAGATCATGCCCATGAAGTTCAGCGGCATCGAGAGCTGCACCAGCATGGTGTTGGCGAGCACGAAGCCGCCGATGGTGGTGCGCCCCGCGAGGATGTCGCGGGCGGCGAGCCACATCACCGCGGTCATGCCCAGCGTGAAGATCAGCGCCTGGCCGGCGTTGAGGACGGCCAGCGACACGTAGGTCTGCGTCGAGGCCTTTTCGTACCGGGCCATCGCGCCGTCGAAGCGCTGGGTCTCGCGGGCCTCGGCGCCGAAATACTTCACCGTCTCGTAGTTCAGCAGCGAGTCGACCGACTTGGTGTTGGCGTCGGTGTCGGACTCGTTCATGCGGCGGCGGATCGCGATCCGCCACTCGGTCGCCTTGTAGGTGAAGCCGAGATAGGCCGCGACCATCACGAAGACGACCAGGGAGTAGGTCCAGTCGAACTCCCAGGCCAGCACGCCGAGCACCAGAACGAACTCGACGATGGTCGGCACCAGCGTCAGCACCATCAGGCGCGACAGCTCCTCGATGCCCGAGCGCCCGCGCTCCAGCACCCGCGTCAGCCCGCCGGTCTTGCGCTCGAGGTGGAAGCGCAGAGAGAGCTGGTGCATGTGCTGGAAGGTCTTCAGCGCCAGGCGGCGCACCGCGTGCATCGCCACCTTGGCGAACAGCCCGTCGCGCGCCTGCGTCAGCCCGGCCATCAGGATGCGCGAGGCGCCGTAGATCGCGATCAAGAGCATCGGCGCGGCGAAGATCCCGGTCGGCACCTGCTCCTTGCCGTGCTCCTGGCCGCCGACCGCCGCGACCAGCGCGTCGGTGATCCACTTGAAGGTGAACGGCGTCACCATCGTCACCAGCTTGGCCACCAGCAGCAGCCCGAACGCCAGGAAGACCCGCCGCTGCAGATCCGGCCGGCCGTAGGGCCAGAGATACGGCCACAGCCGGCGATAGGTGGCGACGAGGCCCGGGCGCGCGTCGGGCGCCGGCGGGGGAGTGGAGGTCATACGCGATTGTCCGGAAGAGGAGGCTCGCCCCGGCATATAAGCCGGCGCCGCCCGTGGCACACCCGCAGCCGCCGCGGGGCGGGGCGGCGTGGGGGAATCCTCAGCCGTTCCTGCCCGCCTTCGCGTCCTTGCCGTCGCCCGGCAGCACGAAGATCTGGCCGGGATAGATCAGGTCCGGGTTGCGGATCTGCTCCTGGTTGGCATCGTAGATCACGGTGTAGCGGTCGCCCGCGCCGTAGGTGCGCCGGCTGATCTGCCACAGGCTGTCGCCGCGGATGATCTTGGCCGTGCTCACCGCGGGGACGAACACCCCCGCCCGCGGCGGCTCCGGGTGTGCCACGGGCGGCGCCGGCTTATATGCCGGGGCGAGCCTCCTCTTCCGGACAATCGCGTATGACCTCCACTCCCCCGCCG
>NZ_VRUV01000449.1:0-3770 GCF_008039455.1 Methylobacterium sp. WL116 | reverse complement strand
GCACCTCAGGATGAGGGCGCGGGCGGGACGAGTGGCCGGAAGTTCCCGAGAACGGGGCCGCTGTCCGCGGCGGGCCGCCGGGGGTGTCGGTCGCGGCGGTGAGCTGGCCGGGCACCACGTCGCCCACCCGCGTCCAGGTCTGGGTCTGGCACAGCACGGAGATCAGGCAGCCCTTCACCGACAGCTCGGCGGGGGTCTCGCTCCAGATCGTCACGTCGTAGGACTTGCCGTTGTCGCCGTTGTAGATCTTGCCGACGAACCGGCCCTCCTCGTTGCGCTTCAGGCCGAGGATCATCTGGTGGCCGAGGAGCGGCCGGGCCTGCCGCTTCGGGTCGGGGTTGTAGCGGTCGATCTTCGGCTTGCCGTCCTCGCCCAGCGGCTTCGAGCCCCAGACGACGTAGCCGCACAGGTTCGCGCCGCCCGGCCCGCAATGCTCGGTCCGCACCCGGGCGCGCCCGTCCTCGGTGAACCAGGTGCCCGTGGGGTCGGCCGCGGCCGCCGGGCTGGCCCCGAGGGCGGAGGCGGCGGCGAGGCCGAGGAGGGCGAAGGTCGAGACGCGGGCGGACATGACGGTCATTCGGTTTCCTCAGGGGGAAGGGGAGGGATGGGCCGCGGGCGCGGTGCCGGCCTCGTCGCGGGCGCCGACGAAGCGGCCGAGCACCCGTCCGAGGACGCGGCTCAAGCCCTCCATCAGCAGGAACACCGCCGGCACGAAGACCAGCGAGAGCAGGGTCGAGACGATCAGCCCGGCGATCACCGCGACCGCCATCGGCGCGCGGAACTCGCCGCCGACGCCGAGCGCCATCGCGGAGGGCACCATGCCGGCGGCCATGGCGATCGTCGTCATCACGATCGGGCGGGCACGCTTGCGGCCGGCCTCGACGATCGCGGTGACGGGATCGACGCCGCGTCCCATCTCCTCGACGGCGAAATCCACCAGCATGATCGCGTTCTTGGTCACCAGCCCCATCAGCATCAGGATGCCGATCACCACCGGCATCGAGATCGGCATGCTCATCACGAGCAGGCCGAGGATCGCGCCGCCGATCGAGAGCGGCAGCGAGAACAGGATCGTCAGCGGCTGCAGGAACGAGCCGAACAGCAGCACGAGCACGGCGTACACCATCATGATCCCGGCGCCCATCGCCAGAAGGAAGCCGGAGAAGACCTCGCCCATGATCTCGGCGTCGCCGGTCTGTCGGATGGTGACGCCCGGCGGCAGGCTCTTGGCGGTCGGCGTCTCCAGCGCCTGGGCGATCAGCGAGCCCAGCGCGTCCGAGCCCTCCATGTTGGCCTCCACGGCCACGCGCACGACGCGGTCGTAGCGGTCGATCGCGCCCGGGCCCTGGTCGAGCTCGATGTCGGCCACCGCCGCCAGCGGCACCGCGGTGCCGTTGTTGGCCGGCACCTTCAGGTTCTCCAGCCGCGAGACCGTGCCGCGGGCGCTGTCGGGCAGCTGCACCCGGATCGGGATCTGGCGGTCGGCGGCGTTGAATTTGGCGAGGTTCAGGCCGATGTCGCCGATCGTTCCGACCCGCACCGTCTCGGCGATGGCGTCGGTCGAGACGCCGAGATCGGCCGCGACGCCGGGCTTCGGGCGGATGCGGACCTCGGTGCGGTTCAGGGGCGCCGTCGACATCACCGCGACGAGATGGGGGATCGCGGCCATGTCGCGCTGGAGCCTGGCGGCGACCTCGGCCACCACGCCGGCATCGGGGCCGCCGACCACGAGGGCGAGGTCGCGCTGGCCCGAGTCGCGCAGGGACCACGAGCGGATGTCGGGCTCCTGCGCGATCAGCCCGGCGATCTCGGTCTCGACGGCGGCCTGCGACTGGGCGCGGGCGTTCTTCGGCGTCAGGTTGACGGTGAGCGTGGCCAGCCGCGTCTCCCGCTTGCCGCCGACCTGCCGGCCGCCGTCGACGAAGACCGAGACCACCTCGGGCAGGGCGCGGATGCGCGCGACCACCCGGTCGGACACGGCGATGGTGTCGGCGAGCCGCGCGCCCGGCGCCAGCTCGAGCATGAACAGGGTGCGGGCGTTGTCCTGCTTCGGCACGAAGCCGGAGGGCAGCAGGCCGGTGGAGGCGAGCGAGCCGGCAAACAGGGCCAGCCCGACGAGGAGGGTGACCACCCGGTGGCGCACCGACCAGCCGACGAGGCGGCCGTAGGCGCGCATCACCGGCCCCTCGCGCTCCGCGTGGTGGGCGTGGTCGCGCAGAAAGTAGGCCGCGAGCATCGGCGTGATCAGCCGCGCGACCAGCAGCGACATGAACACCGAGACCGCGATAGTGAGCCCGAACTGGATGAAGTAGCGCCCGGCGATCCCCGGCATGAACGACACCGGCGCGAACACCGCGATCAGGGTCGCGGTGATGGCGATGACGGCGAGCCCGATCTCGTCGGCGCCCTCGATCGCCGCCCGGTAGGCGGACTTGCCCATCCGCATGTGGCGGACGATGTTCTCGATCTCGACGATGGCGTCGTCGACCAGGATGCCGGTCACCAGGGTGATCGCCAGCAGGCTGATGCCGTTCAAGGTGAAGCCGAGCGCGTCCATCGCCCAGAAGGTCGGGAACACGGAGAGCGGCAGGGCCAAGGCCGCGATCAGCGTCGCGCGCCAGTCGCGCAGGAACAGGAACACCACCAGCACGGCGAGCGCCGCGCCCTCGATCAGGGTGTGCATCGCAGAATCGTAGGAGCCGATCGTGGCCGAGACCGAGGAGTCGATCCTTTCGAATTTGACGTCGGGGTAGCTGGTCGCGAACTCCGAGATCTTCCTTTCGACGCCGGCGGCGACCTCGGCGTCGCTCGCGCCCGAGCCGCGCGAGACCGCGAAGGCGACCACCGGCCGGCCGTCGAAGCGGGCGAAGGTGCGTGGCTCCTCGATCGCGTCCCACACGGTGGCCAGATCCGCGAGGCGCACCTTGCGGCCGCCGGGCAGGACGATGGAGGTGGCCTTGAGGTCGGCGAGCGTCCGCGAGGCGGCCAGCGTCCGGATCGACTGCTCGCGCCCGCCGACCTCGCCGCGTCCGCCGGCCATGTCGGCCGAGGTCAGGCGCACCTGCCGGTTGACGTCGGCCGCGGTGATGCCGAGCGCCAGCAGCCGGTCGGGCTGCAGCTCGATGCGCATCTCGCGCGCCACGCCCCCGACCCGCTCGACGCCGCCGACGCCCTTCACCCCCTGGAGGATGCGCGCGAACCTGTCCTCGACGAGCCAGGACAGGTCGGCGGGCGTCATCGCCGGCGCGGTGACGCCGTAGATCAGGATCGGCAGGCCGGCGATCTCGACCCGGCTGATCACCGGCTCGTCGATGGTGCGCGGCAGGTTGATGCGGATCTTCGAGACCGCGTCCTTGACGTCGTTGACGGCCCGGTCGGTGTTCACCTCGAGCCGGAACTCGACGGTGGTGACGGACGAGCCCTCGGTGATCGCCGAGGTGATGTGCTTGACCCCGCGCACGCCGGCGATCGAGTCCTCGACCCATTTCGTGACCTGGGTCTGGAGCTCGGAGGGCGCCGCGCCCGACTGCGTGATCGCCACCGAGACGATCGGCACGTCGACGTTCGGCATCCGCGTCACCGCGAGCCCGCGGAAGCTGACGAGGCCGAGCACGATCAGCACGAGGAACAGGACCAGCGGCCCGATCGGGTTGCGGATCGCGTAGGCCGAGACGTTCAGGCGCATCGGGCGGCCCGTTCCTTCTGCATCACTTGGCGGGGCGGCGTCGGCTCAGGGGACGCCGGCGTCGGCGCTCGCCTCGGGCGACGGC
>NZ_VRUV01000448.1:0-3781 GCF_008039455.1 Methylobacterium sp. WL116 | reverse complement strand
TAATGGCGGGGGCGGCGGGCACGGCGGGGCCGGGGGATGCGATGCGTCTCGCCTGGGTCGACGTCGCCAAGGGCATCTGCATCCTCCTCGTGGTGATGATGCATTCCACCCTCGGCACCGGCGAGGCGATGGACGGCGAGGGTTTCCTCCACACGGTGGTGAGCTTCGCGAAGCCGTTCCGGATCCCGGACTTCTTCCTGCTGTCGGGCCTGTTCGTCGGCCGGGTGATCGACCGCGACTGGCGCTTGTTCGCCGACCGGCGTGTCGTCCACTTCGCCTACTTCTACGGGCTCTGGGTCGTCGTCCAGTCGCTCGCGAAGTATCCGGCGATCGTTGGCGAGGCCGGGCCCGGCGCCTTCGCGGCCCATCTCGTCCACGCGCTGATCGAGCCGTACGCGACGCTGTGGTTCATCTACCTGCTCGCGGTGTTCTCCGTGGTGACCAAGCTGCTGCGCCGCGTGCCGGCCGCGGTGCTCCTGGCCGGCGCCGCCCTGCTGCAGGTCGTGCCGATCGCGACCCCTTCCTATCTCGCGGAGGAGTTCTGCGCCCGCTACGTCTACTTCGTGGCCGGATACCTGTTCGCCGGGCGCATCTTCGCCTTGGCCGACCGGGTCGCGCGCAACCCAGGGCTGGCCTGTGCCGGACTGATGCTCTGGGCGGGGATCGAGGCCTGGCTCGCCTTCACGCCCTCGCAGCTGCCGGGGTACCCGACGCTCGCCAGCCTGCCGCTGGTCAGCCTGATCCTCGGCGGCGCCGGCGCGCTCGCCATCGTCGCCGGCGCCGCCCTGCTGACGTCGGCCGGGGGGCCGGTCACCGCGGCGTTGCGCGCCTGCGGGCAACGTTCGATCGTGATCTACCTCGCGTTCTTCCTGCCGATGGCGGTCACGCGGACGCTGCTGGTCAAGGTCGGGCTGATCGACGATGTCGGCCTCGCCAGCCTGACGGTGATGGTCGTCGCCGTGATCGTGCCGCTGGCCCTCGAGCGCGCGGTGCGCGGCACCGCCCTCCGCTTCCTGTTCGCCCGCCCGAAGGCGTTCCGCATCGCGAGGGCCCGGCAGGACCCCGCTCCGGCGCTGCAGCCGGCCTGAGCCGGCGCGCGCCGGTTTCGCGGTTCGTCTCAGCCTTCGAACCGTACTCCCAGCCGCCGGCCCTCGCGCCGGACGACGCGACAGCGCCGCGGCGGCTCGTAAGCGGTCACCCGCAGCGTGAACCGATCGGGGGCGACGATCTCGGCCGCGACCTCGATCTGCGCGCCGGTCTCCGAGACGTCCCAGACCAGGCATTCGCAGGGCTCCCCGCATTCGTCCGCGATCAGGCTCGCGACCTGGAAGGCGTCCTTGCGCGGGGTGCTGCGTCGATTGTCGCTCATGGCATCACCCCAAGGTCGAAGGCGGAGCGCATCTTGCGCGTAATCGCTTAGCAAAAGCCGCGTCCGGCGCCAAAAACCCCGGGGATTCGGCGACGCCGGGCCGCATCGCGGAGCGCGAACGCCAAGTCCCTGATCGTCAACGGGTTCTGAAAATCGGCGGTTAACATCCCTTAAACCCGCCGCATTTACCGTGCGGAACCGGGCCTCCGACGATCGCCGCAGCACCAACTTCGCAGGGCATCTCGGACGGGCCTCAGGACAGACGGGACGCATGGCGAACGGACGCGGACGGGACGGCCGGGGCGAACCGAACTTCGACGTGCCCGAGGGGCGCGGCGCGGGTCGGGGCGGCGCGGACCTTCGCCTGTCGCGGGCCGATCGCCCGGGAGGCGGCGTGGCCAGCAGAAGCCGAGACAGCGAGGACGCGGGCAGCCGCCGGGCGAAGCCGGCCGCCAAGGGCGGCGCGCGGCGTGGCGCTTCGTCGAAGAAGGTCCGGCGGCGCTCGCTGCTCGGGCGTGTGGTCTACGCCGGCTGGGTGCTCGGCCTGTGGGCGGTGGTCGGGATCGCCGGCCTGATCGCCTACCATGCCTCCCAGCTTCCGCCGATCGACCAGCTCGCGGTGCCCAAGCGCCCGCCGAACATCGCGATTCTCGCTTCCGACGGCTCGCTGCTCGCCAACCGCGGCGAGACCGGCGGTCGCGTCGTCGGCATCAAGGAGCTGCCGAGCTACCTGCCGCGCGCCTTCGTGGCGATCGAGGACCGGCGCTTCTACAGCCATTTCGGCGTCGACCCGGTCGGCATCCTGCGCGCCATCGGCCAGAACCTGACGCGCCGCGGCGTCGCCCAGGGCGGCTCGACCCTGACGCAGCAGCTCGCCAAGAACCTGTTCCTGACGCCCGAGCGGTCGGCCTCGCGCAAGATCCAGGAGGCGATCCTCGCCCTGTGGCTCGAGCACAAGTACAGCAAGGACGAGCTGCTCGAGCTCTACCTGAACCGGGTCTACTTCGGCGCCGGCGCCTACGGCGTCGAGGCGGCGGCGCAGCGCTACTTCGGCAAGCCGGCGAAGACCGTCAGCGTCGCGGAAGCCGCGATGCTCGGCGGCCTCGTCCAGGCGCCCTCGCGGCTGGCGCCGAACCGCAACCTGCCGGCGGCCCAGGCGCGCGCCGCCCAGGTGGTCGCGGCGATGCAGGAGCTCGGCTTCATCACCGCCCAGGACGCGAAGGTGGCGCTCGCCCAGCCGGCCCGGCCGGCGAGCACCCGCGGCGGCGGCTCGGCGAACTACGTCGCCGATCTCGTGATGGACGTGCTCGACGACTTCGTCGGCACGATCGAGGGCGACATCGTCGTGCAGACCACGGTCGACACCAACCTTCAGGCGACCGCCGAGAAGGCGCTCGTCGATGAGCTGAACGCCAAGGGCGGCCGCTACAACGTCGGCCAGGGTGCGCTGGTCTCGATGCGGCCGGACGGCGCGATCCGCGCGCTGATCGGCGGGCGCGACTACGCGCAGAGCCAGTTCAACCGGGCCACCACCGCCAAGCGCCAGCCCGGCTCCTCGTTCAAGCCGTTCGTCTACCTCGCCGCGGTCGAGCGCGGCGCGACGCCGGACACGGTGAAGGAGGACGCGCCGATCAAGATCGGCAACTGGCAGCCGGAGAACTACTCGCACCAGTACGAGGGCCCGGTCACGCTGCGGACCGCGCTCGCCCTGTCGCTCAACACCGTCGCGGTGCGCCTCGGCCAGGAGGTCGGCGCCAAGGCGGTGGTGCAGACCGCGCAGCGCCTCGGCATCACCTCGGCGCTGCAGGCCAACGGCTCGATCGCGCTCGGCACCTCCGAGGTGACGCCGCTGGAGATGGTCGGCGCCTACAGCGCCTTCGCCAACGGCGGCACCGGCGTGATCCCCTACGTCGTCGCCGGCGTGAAGGCTGCCGACGGCAAGGTGCTGTACAAGCGCGGGGAGGGCGGCCTCGGCCGCGTCATCGATCCGAACGCCGTCGGCATGATGAACGCGATGATGCACGAGACCTTCGTGATCGGCACCGCCAAGAAGGGCGACATCCCGGGCTGGGACCTCGCCGGCAAGACCGGCACCAGCCAGGATTTCCGCGATGCCTGGTTCATCGGCTATTCCGGCAGCCTGGTGACGGGTATCTGGCTCGGCAACGACGACGGCGAGCCGACCAAGAAGGCGTCCGGCGGCAACCTGCCGGTCGAGATCTGGAAGACCTACATGAGCGTCGCGCTGAAGGGCCAGACGCCGGTGCCGCTGCCCGGCCTCAACCGCTGGCGCAAGGCGCCCGAGACGACCGCCTCGGTGGCGAGCGCGCCGAGCCCGGGCAACATCCTCGGCCAGATCTTCGGCGAGCCCCCGGCGCCGGCGCCCCGCCCGAATGCGGCCCGCCGTCCGGC
>NZ_VRUV01000447.1:0-3781 GCF_008039455.1 Methylobacterium sp. WL116 | reverse complement strand
GCGCGTCAGAGGCTCGGCGCCGGCTCGCCGTCCTCCACGTCCGGCGTGCGCGACCGGGACCGGCGATCGAGCAGCGACCGTCCGAGGGCGCGGAACGGCGCGACGAGCCGGCGGGCGTCCTCGGCGCGTTCCATGAAGCGCTCGCCGCTGCGGATCTCCTTGTCGAGGCGGGCCATAGTCCGGGCGAGCGACGGATCGTCGTCCTGCAGCCAAGTCTCGACCACGCGGGCGAAGGCGATGACGACGCCCTGGAGCTTGAGCCGGCCGAGCGGGCCCTCGGTATCGATCCCGGCAGCGGCCAGCATGTACCGGTGGGAGTTCAGGGCTACGCCGTTCAGGGCCAGCATCGACAGCACGTCGCCGCGCAGCGCGAACGAGATGCGCCGCAAGGCCGGCTTGTACGGCGTCATCGCGTCGAGCCGGCGCATCAGCACGTCGAACAGCCGCTCGCGGGTCGGCTCCTCGGCGAGGTCGGCACCGTCCTCCTCGAGCACCTTGCGGTCGATGATCCGGGCGAGGCCGGCGAGAATCGCGCCCTTCGACGGGAACAGGTCGCGCAGCTCCGCCAGGCTCAGACCCGCCTCGCGGGCGATGTCGCCGACCTCGATGTCGTTCCAGGGCTGCTCGGCCGCCAGCCGCATCAGCGCCTCCACCGCCGCCTCGCGCGGGGGCTGCGTCGGCGCCTCGTGATGGGCGCCGGGATCCGCCGGCTTGCGGCCCTTCTTCGGCGAGCCTGCTGTCTCGGTCATGCGGCCTGCTCCTGGCTGATCTCGCGCACGCTCCGAAGGGGCGACGCGCCTCGTGACGATCGACGCGCGAAACGGCCGATCCTGTCTCGCTCCCTATGTAGGGACGCGGGCGGACGAGGGCAGTGCCTTTGTGCGCGCTTGCCGCACGAGGGCGATGGCACGTCATGCCCATAGGGCGCACGCGAGGCGCGGTGTTCGACGATGGCGGCACGATCGCGCGCCGGCCTTGCCCGCCCTGCTCTCCATCGCGGCCGTGGTCGGCAACGCGGTCGTGGATCATGGGCCGAAGGCGCTTGCGGCGCCGGCGCGGTGAGCGACAGGCCTCTCATCGCGGGATGACGGGACCGCGAAGCGCTCGGATCGACCGCCCGAACGCGATGTCCGCGCCCCGATCGAAGATGCGCGTGCGCCGAAGCGTCCCCTACTCCGCGGCAACCCGAGGCGGCGCCGGGTAGCCCCGCCCATCGTTGGCGGGATGGCCGGAAGGCGCGCGCCCCGCCTCCTCCGGGTCGTCGCGCGCGCCGACGAAGCGGGAGAACAGGCGGACGATCAGGCGGGAGAGGTCGTCCATCAGCACGAAGATCGCCGGCACGAAGACCAGCGACAGGCCGGTGGAGACGATGAGGCCGCCGATCACCGCGATCGCCATCGGGGCCCGGAACTCGCCGCCGATGCCGAGCGCCATCGCGGAGGGCACCATGCCGGCGGCCATGGCGATCGTGGTCATCACGATCGGCCGCGCGCGCTTGCGGCCGGCATCGATGATCGCGGTGGCGCGGTCGACGCCGCGACCCATCTCCTCGACGGCGAAATCGACGAGCATGATCGCGTTCTTCGTGACCACGCCCATCAGCATGAGGATGCCGATGACGACGGGCATCGAGATCGGCTTGTGGAACACCAGCAACCCGAGGATCGCGCCGCCGATCGACAGCGGCAGCGAGAACAGGATCGTCATCGGCTGCAGGAACGAGCCGAACAGCAGGATCAGCACGCCGAACACCATCATCAGCCCCGCGCCCATGGCGAGGGCGAAGCCGGAGAACACCTCGCCCATCACCTCGGCGTCCCCGGTCTGGCTGATGGTCACGCCCGGCGGCAGGGCCTGGGCGGTCGGCAGGTGCATGACCTGGTCGATCAGCGAGCCGAGGGCGTCCGAGCCCTGCATGTCGCCTTCCAGCGCCACGCGGATCGCCCGGTCGTAGCGGTCGATCGCGGTCGGGCCCTGCCCGAGAGACAGGTCGGCCACCGTCGAGAGCGGCACCGCGGCGCCGCCCTTGACCGGGACCTTGAGGGTCTCGAGCTGGGCGAGGTCGCCGCGCAGGGTCTCGGGCAGCTGCACCCGGATCGGCACCTGACGGTCGCGCGCGTTGAACTTGGCGAGGTTGGCGCCGATGTCGCCGATGGTCCCGACGCGCACCGTCTCGGCGATCAGGTCGGTGGAGACGCCGAGATCGGCCGCGACCCCGGCCTTGGGGCGGATGCGGATCTCGGTGCGGTCGAGCGGCGCGGTCGAGATCACGTTGACGAGGTGGGGCACCTGAGCCGCCTCGCGCTGGAGGCGCTGCGACACGTCGGCGACCACCGCCTTGTCGGGGCCGGCGATGATGAGCGCGAGATCGCGCTGGCCGCCCTCGCGCAAAGCCCAGAACCGGATGTCGGGCTGCTGCCGCAGGATCGCGCCGACGGCGACGTCGACCTCCTTCTGCGTGCGGTGTCGCGTGTTCTTCGGCGTCAGGTTGATGGTCAGCGAGGCGAGCCGCACCTCCTTCTTCCCCGGCAATTGCCGGCCGCCGTCGACGAACACGCTGCGGACCTCGGGCAGCGTCCGGATCTTGTCCACCAGCGCGTCGGTGACGCGCGTGGTCTCGGCGAGCTTGGCGCCGGGCGGCAGCTCGACCACGAACAGCGTGCGGGCCGCGTCCTCGGCCGGCAGGAAGCCGGACGGCAGCAGGCCGGTGGACAGGATGGAGGCGGCAAAGCAGGCCAGCCCCGCCACCAGCGTCACGAACTTGTGCCGCACCGACCACGCCACGAGGCGGGTGTAGCCGCGCATCACGACGCCTTCGCGCGTGTCCTCCGGCCCGTGGTCGCGCAGGAAGTAGGCGGCGAGCAGCGGCGTGATCAGGCGCGCGACCAGCAGCGACATGAACACGGCGGCCGCGATCGTCAGTCCGAACTGCTTGAAGTACTGCCCGGCGATGCCGCCCATGAACGAGACGGGGGCGAAGATCGCGATGATCGTCGCGGTGATGGCGATGACCGCGAGGCCGATCTCGTCGGCCGCCTCGAGGGCCGCGCGATAGGGCGTCTTCCCCATCCGCATGTGGCGGACGATGTTCTCGATCTCGACGATGGCGTCGTCGACCAGGATGCCGGTCACCAGCGTGATCGCGAGCAGGCTGACGGCGTTCAGCGAGAAGCCGAGCGCGTCCATCACCCAGAAGGTCGGCAGCACCGAAAGCGGCAGCGCCACCGCCGCGATCAGCGTCGCGCGCCAGTCCTTCAGGAACAGCAGCACGACGATCACCGCCAGCGCCGAGCCCTCCAGCAGCCCGAGCATCGCGGAATGGTAGTTGCCGACCGTGTTGGTGACGGAGGTGTCGATCAGGTCGAAGCGCACGCCCGGGTTGGCGGCGTGCAGCGACGCGATCCGGTCGGCCACGCCGACCGAGACCTCGGCGTCGCTGGCGCCGGCCGAGCGCGAGATCGCGAAGGCGACCACCGGCTCGCCGTTGAAGCGGGCGAAGGTGCGCGGCTCCTCGGCGGTGTCGGTGAGCGTGGCGAGCTCGTCGAGCCGCACCTTGCGGTTGCCGGAGACGACGATCGATGTGGCGCCGAGCGTGTCGAGGGTCGCCGAGGCCGCGAGCGTGCGGATCGACTGCTCCTGGCCGCCGACCTCGCCGCGTCCGCCGGCCATGTCGGCCGAGGTCAGGCGCAGCTGCCGGTTGACGTCGGCCGCGGTGATGCCGAGCGCGAGCAGCCGGTCGGGCTTCAAGGTGACGCGGACCTCGCGGGCGACGCCGCCGAGG
>NZ_VRUV01000446.1:0-3788 GCF_008039455.1 Methylobacterium sp. WL116 | reverse complement strand
AACACGGAAACGGCCCCCTCCCATGCGCGACGACGCCACCGGACGCACCTTCACCGCCCACGAATCGCGCGAGACGCCCTGGCTCAGCGTGGTGCTGGGCTACGGGCCGATGCTGCCGCTGGCGGCCGGCGCCGCCGCCGCCTGGTGGATGCGCGGCCAGCCGCTCGACTACCTCGTCGCCCTGATGACGATCCTCTACGGCGCCGCGATCCTGCTGTTCCTGGCGGGCGTCCGCCGCGGCGTCAGCTTCCGCACCGAGGGCGGCCCGACGGTGATGCAGATCGCGACGATGCTCGGGCTGTTCGTGCTCGGGCTCTCCGCCCTCGTCACCGTGGTGATGGGCAAGGCGATCCCGGCGCTCGGCCTCCTGATCGTCGGCTACGCCGCCATCGCCGTGCTCGACCCGATCGCCGCGCGCGCCGGCGAGGCGCCGCTGTTCTTCGCCCGCCTGCGCCCGCTGCAGATGCCGATCGCGGTGATCAGCCTCGCGGCCCTGCTCTGGCTGAAGTGGATCTCGCCGTACTAGGTCGCCGCGTCGACCCACCGGGCGCGTCGCCAACCGTGCATCCCCTCGCCCCGCACGCGGGGAGAGGGCCGTGTCTCCCCCTTGTCGGGGAGCACGGCGAGGCGGCAGCCGACGGTGAGGGGGCTTCGACCGAGGAGCCTCCTCCGATCGCACCCCCTCACCCTCGCTTCGGCTTCGCCGCCGCTGCTCAGCGGCACGACGAGGTGCCGCTGAGCCTCTCCCCGCGTGCGGGGAGAGGGGCTCCCCGCGATCCATCTGCGGGCGTCGTGCCATGCCGTCGGGATCCGGTCGCGCGACGCCGTCGCCAAGCCGCCGGCTTGCCGCTGCCCCCGCCGCCGCGATACAGCCCAGCGACCCCCGAAGCGCGCGATCGAAACGAACCGTCATGTCCAAGGCCGATTCCAACACCGGCGAGAAGCCCGGCCTGAAGGCCCGCCTGCCGCGCGGCTTCGTCGATCGCCGCGCCGCCGAGATCGCGGCGCAGGGGCGAATGCTGGAGACGATCCGGGCGACGTTCGAGCTCTACGGCTTCGAGGCGCTGGAGACCCCGTTCGTCGAGTACACCGAGGCGCTGGGCAAGTTCCTGCCCGACCTCGACCGCCCGAACGAGGGCGTGTTCTCATTCCAGGACGACGACGAGGCCTGGCTCTCGCTCCGCTACGACCTGACCGCGCCGCTCGCCCGCCACGTGGCCGAGAACTTCGACGCGATCCCCAAGCCCTATCGCAGCTTCCGCAACGGGTTCGTCTTCCGCAACGAGAAGCCGGGGCCGGGCCGCTTCCGCCAGTTCATGCAGTTCGACGCCGACATCGTCGGCGCGCCGTCGGTCGCCGCCGATGCCGAGGCCTGCATGCTGATGGCCGACACGCTGGACCGGCTCGGGCTCGCCGGCCGGTACGTGATCAAGGTCAACAACCGGAAGGTGCTGGACGGCGTGCTCGCGACGATCGGGCTCGCCGGCGACGCCCAGGCCGGGCAGCGCCTGACCGTGCTGCGCGCGATGGACAAGTTCGACAAGTTCGGCACCGAGGGCGTGCGCCTGCTGCTCGGCCCCGGCCGCAAGGACGAATCGGGCGACTTCACCAAGGGCGCCGGGCTCGATTCCGGCCAGGCCGACAAGGTGATCGCGCTGCTGCTCGGCGGCGGCTCGGACACGGCGCCCGAGCGCTTCGCCTTCGTCGACGCGCTGCTCTCGGCCTTCGGCGAGAACGAGACCGCGCGGGCCGGCATCGAGGAGCTTCGGACGATCGCCACGCTGGTCGACGCGGCCGGCTACGGCGTCGACCGCATCCGCGTCGACCCCTCCGTGGTGCGCGGGCTCGAATACTACACCGGCCCGGTCTACGAGGCCGAGCTGACCTTCCCCGTCGTCAACGAGGACGGGCAGACCGTGCGCTTCGGCTCGGTCGCCGGCGGCGGGCGCTACGACGGGCTCGTCGGGCGGTTCCGCAGCGAGCCGGTGCCGGCCACCGGCTTCTCCATCGGCGTGTCGCGGCTGTTCTCGGCGCTGCAGCTCACCGGCAGCCCGCTCGTCGAGGCGGCGGCGAAGCCCGGCCCGGTGGTGGTGCTGGTGCTCGACCGCGACGAGATCGCCGCCTACCAGCGGCTCGTCGCCACCCTGCGGCAGGCCGGCATCCGGGCCGAGCTCTACCTCGGCGGGGCCGGGATGAAGGCGCAGATGAAGTATGCCGACCGCCGCGGCAGCCCGGTGGCGATCATCCAGGGCTCGAACGAGCGCGCGGCCGGCGAGGTCCAGGTCAAGGACCTCATCGCCGGCGCCGAGGCCGCCCGCAACATCGCCAGCAACGCCGAGTGGAAGGCCGCCCGGCCGGCGCAGTTCTCCTGCCCGGAGGCCGAGATGGTCGCCCGCGTGCGCGAGGTGCTGGCCCAGCACTTTTCGGACGAGGCCTGAAGGCAAGCGCCAACGGTCAGACTCTCCCTCCCCCCACTGCGGGGAGGGGGGGCCTCGGCTCACGCGAGGGTCGGGAGAGGGGAGCGACCTCTCCGGATACGGCGCTCCCTCTCCCGACCCGCTTCGCGGGCCACCCTGTCCCGCACCCCAGTCGGGCCTGCCCGACTGGGGCACACGGGGTGCGGATCTCGGGCGAGCCCGAGATCCGTCGGGGGAGGGAAGAGCGGCGGCCCCCTCAGCGCGGGCAGCCGGCGGCGCGCTCCCGGCGCTGGATCTCGGCGACCTTGGCGCGGTTTCGCGCCGGGAGCGGCACGTCGGCGATGTCGCCGTAGCGGCAGCCGGCCTTGCCGAAGGCGCGGAGCCCGCGCGGCGTGCGGCAAGCAGCAGCCGGCCTCGGCGTAGACCGCGTTGCGCTCGCCCCGGAGCGCGTCGCGAGGGACTTCCGCCCGCGCCGGCGCGGCGAGGAGCGGCCAAGTCTTCAGGGCCAACGTCGCCAGGGCCAAGGTCGCCAGGGCCCAGATCGCCAGGGCCAAGGTCGCCGGGAGGAAGGCGAGGGGGGCGCGCATCGGAGCCGGTTCCCATCGGGTTGGGGACCCATCAGAGCCGGTGCGCCGGGCGCCGCACGGCCGCCGCGTCCCACAGGTTCGCCCCTGCGTGTTCATTCGCGCCCGTGCGCGGCGGCGGGGCGGTCGCCAAGCCCGGTTCCGGTTGCTACAGAACCGCTCGACGACGACGGGCAGGATCATGACGCGACCGCAGGCAGGAGAGATGGGGGCGGACGGGCTCGCGCAGGCGCGGCTCTCGGCGCATCTCGCGCAGGGCGGCTACCGCTTCGTGACGCCGCCGGTGCTGCAGCCGGTGGAGCCGTTCCTGGAACTGTCCGGCGAGGACATCCGCCGGCGCATCTTCGTGACGCAGGGCTCGGACGGGGCCGAGCTGTGCCTGCGGCCGGAGCTGACGATCCCCGTCTGCCGCCTGCATCGCGCGCAGGCCGAGGGGCAGGCGGCCGATTACAGCTATTGCGGCCCGGTCTTCCGGCTGGCGGCCGATGAGCCCGACGAGTTCCTGCAGGCCGGCATCGAATCGATCGGCCGCACCGACACGCCGGCCGCCGATGCCGAGGTGCTCGGCATCGCGCTGGAAGGCCTCGCCCTGTTCGGGCACGCGGCGCCGGGCGTGCGCCTCGGCGACATGGGGCTCACGGTGGCGCTGCTGGAGGCCCTGAGCGTGCCGCCGGCCGCCAAGCGCCGGCCCTGTCTCGGAGACACATCTGACGCGGCCGCCGATATGCAGTGTGTAGAGCGCGGGGGGCGCCGGAGCAGTAAAAAAAAACCGGGGGGGGGGGGGGGG
>NZ_VRUV01000445.1:0-3796 GCF_008039455.1 Methylobacterium sp. WL116 | reverse complement strand
GCCGAGAATGTGGGTCTCAGGCTGGCCGCCCATCGTCGCGACGGTGGCGTTGGGCCCGCCGGTGGTCGAGACGATGAGCTCCTGCACGCCGCGCATCGCGCCAGAGACGACCTTCTTGAAGCCCTCCACCTTGTCGGTCGTGGCTGCAAGCAGCTTCAAGGTGGCGAGGAACGCCTTCGGCGTGGGCGCACCGAAGGCCGGTCCGTTGACCAGCACGAGGTCCTGGGTGACGTCCCCTTCGGAACCTTCCAGCCGTTCGCCCTTGACGCCGATGATCTTCACGGCGAGACCGCGGGGCGTCGAGACGCTGTCGTCGAGGAGGTCACCGGGGAGGGTCGAGAGGCGCATGACCACGGGATAGGTCGCCGCCTTGGAAAACAGGCCCTGGGCCAGCATGGGCGGAAGCCCCGAGGCCACCTCAAGCTCGCCCTCAAGGAACCCGTGGCTCTTGGCGTGGACGCTGCGGATCGCGTGGCCGCCGTCCGCCAGGGTCTTCTCGCTGACCGAGCGCATCGTCTCCATCAGGCCCTGCGCCGTCTCCGCCTCATCGTCGGCGACGGTTTCGACGTCGGGGCTGTAACGAAGGTAGAAGTCACTCGCATCGACCATGATCGTTCCTCGGGGCGGGAGCGCTGGCACGACCGGGGACCGGTCGCCTTCCGTCCTTGCCCACTGAACATGGCCAAGGCCACCCGACTTCGACGGTTCCGAAGGCTCGGTCCGGTCGAACGCTCGCGCACGCGATCCGAACGATGGAGCACCGAGGCGGGGCCAATTGGCGTCGTGACGGGATCAGGTGGGCTCGGTGTCCGGAGGCTCGCCCTCAATGCGCTCCGGCTCGCCTTCGTCCATTCCGCCGACCAGGCGGAACTGGCTCGGCGCTGCCCCGAACTCGACCTCGAACGCCTTGCTGAACGCGCTCCGGCTCGCGTAGCCAACGGTGGCGGCGACGACCTTCACCGGCAGGTCGGTGCCGCTGAGGAGACGGGAGGCGATCCGCAGGCGGACCCTCTGGACGAACTCCATCGGACCCTGCCCGAAGGCCGCGGCGAACGCTTCGGCGAAGCTGGTCCGGCCCATGCCGGCGAGGGCCGCCAAGCTATCGACGGAGTATGGCGCACCCGGCTGTTCGAGGACCGCCAGGACGGCGCGGGCAAGCTTCGGGTTCTGTAGGGCCGCCAGGATCGGAGAGGTGAAATCACTCGCCGTCAGGTGCCGGCGGAGTAGGATGATGAGGCACTGCTTCATCAGCACCTCCGTCATCGCCTGTGTTGCGAGATCGGGGCTCGTCACCTCGGAGAGCATGAGCTCGAAGGCGTAGCGCAGGACCGGATCCGCGGGGAAAGTCTCCACCATCGGGGCCTGGAACAGCTCGAACAGACCCATCGCGCCGGTGTGCGTATCGGCGATCTGGCCACATACGAAAAGCGCATCAGGGCTGCCGTCGCCGGCCGTGAAGGAGATCAGGCTGTCACCGTGGAGGTTACAGTGATCCTCGGCGCGGACCTCGCCGACGCAGTCCTCGGCGGCGCCGAGGCTGTGTGAGTGCCGAGCCGGCACGACGATGATGGTGTGGGGCGCAAAGGATCGCCAAGGTCCTTGCCCGACCCGGAGGCTCCCGGTCCCGCGCAGCACGTAGTGGACGGTGATCGCCTCGAACGGGCTAAAGCCCAGGCGCCATCCGCGTTGTATGGTGCAGACGGAGAACGAGCGCAGCCGCACCGCGAGCGTAACGAGAAGGCGGTCGAGAAGGTCGGCTCCCATGGTTGCGGAGTATGCGTCACTGCTGGCGAAAGCCCCAACGATTTCGAGCAGTTGGGGCAGCGAAGCTGACACGCTGCTCTCGACCCAACCCAGCCGCCCGGGCCGCCGTGGGCGCTTCTCCAAAGCAGCCGTTCATCAGCTCTCATGCAACTTCGGCTCGGGGTGGGTAGCGGAAGTGAGCCACTCGCCTCGAAGCGGACGTTCCGCATCCGACCCAAGCCAATCGGTCGGAACTGTCTAACAATAGCCCGTAAGCGGACCCAAGCTGTGCGGAACGTCGTCCTCAGCGGGCATCGTCCGAAATCGCTCTCAGCTCGCGTACTGCACTTTCGATCTGAGCTTCGGTCAGTGACGAGTAGCCGAACACGAGCACGTCGTCCCGCGCTTCGGGGTCGAAGTGATAGGCGGCCCCGCTGGACAGTGCGTAGACTCCGATGCCTTGCTCGCGTGCTGCGACCTGGATCTTCCTGGCAGGTGGAAAGCCTTCCGGTAGTCGCCAGATCAAGTGCAAGCCGCTCTCAAAGCCAAGGATGATGGGCTCCCGGAACGTCTCCCGCAGCGCCCGCACAAGGCAGTCGCGCCGCAACTTGTAGACGTGTCTTAGCCGACGTAGGTGCCGGTCGAAGTGTCCCTCGTCGATGAAGGTGGCCAGCGCAGCCTGCTCGAGCCAGGCCTGGCCGTTGCTCATCCGGGCCTTCAGCATCCGCGCCTCGTCCCAGAACAGGCGTGGGACCGTGGCGTAGCCGATGCGCAGGCCCGCTCCCACCGATTTCGAGAAGGTGCCAACGTAGAAGACGCGCCGTCCCCCATCGAGGCCGGCCAGGGCGGTCAGCGGCGGCCCGTCGTACCGAAAGTCGCTGTCGTAGTCGTCCTCGACGATGTAGCTGTCGGTCTCCTCGGCCCAGCGCAGGAGGTCCAGCCGTCGGGTCAGCGGCATGATCGCGCCGGTCGGGAACTGGTGCGAGGGCGTGACGTACAGCAGGCTGCCCCGGTCCTTGGGCAGCAGATCGGTCCGCAGGCCGTCGCCGTCGACCGGGACCGGATGGATGGTCATGCCGGCGCTCCTGAAGATCAGGGAGGCCCCGAGATAGCAGGGGTTCTCGATGCAGAGCTGCCGGGTGTGGGACTTCAGCAGGTTGAAGACGAGATTAAGGGCATCTTGCCCGCCCGTCGTTACGATCACCTGATCCTCCGTGACCGCGACCGCTCGGGCGCGCCGTAGGTGGGTGCTGATGGCCCTCCGTAATTCAGGAAGGCCAGCCGGATCGCAGTAGTCGGTGAGATAAGCGGTCTCCTGCGACAGGAGACGGTTCACGATCCGCCGCCAGATGCGCAGAGGAAACCCGGTGGGGTCAGAGCGTCCGACCCAGAAGTCGAGCGTCGGTCGATCGCCGCCGCCGCCCGGCGAGCCGGCAAAGCAGAGCAGGGGCTCGCCGGCCTCGTCCGGGACTGGTCCGTTGGTCAGGGGCTGGCCGCTACGCTGAAGCAGCAGGAGGCTGTCCGGCGGGATGGGCTCCACGAACAGGCCCGCGGTGCCGCGCGCCTTGACGTAGCCCTCGGCTGCGAGCCGTTCGTAGGCGGCGTTCACGG
This sequence comes from Methylobacterium sp. WL116, assembly GCF_008039455.1. NCBI lineage: Bacteria > Pseudomonadati > Pseudomonadota > Alphaproteobacteria > Hyphomicrobiales > Methylobacteriaceae > Methylobacterium > Methylobacterium sp. WL116. The sequence continues at coordinate 442 of NZ_VRUV01000445.1, read as the reverse complement.
TGTTGCGCGAGATCCCTGAACGCTCGGCCAGCAGGCGGCTCGGCGGCAGCGCCATTCCGGCCGTGAGCTTTCCTTCCAGGATGATTGCTCGGACTTGATCGAACACCTGGGCCTGCAGCGGCTTGGCGGAAGTCGCATCCAGCGTGAGCGTCAGTTCCACTCGTCACCTCCCTCGGCGCCGTCGCGAGCCACAAGGGGTCCGTCCAAGCGCGACAAAACGGTTGGTACCATGGGTCATACTCAGTTTGGCCCTTTCGCTTGACCAAAATTTGGAATTGTTTGCAGCTTAGTGCACCCTACGAACGGGTTGGGCTTGCCATCCGGAACGCCAAGAAGGCCGGACGCCCGACGGTGGAGGAAACATGAACGAAATCGTCAAGCCGGACTCCCTGATCGTCGCGGAGGCCGAGAGCCTGACCGAGACCTTCTTCGGCGGCTGCCC
>NZ_VRUV01000444.1:0-3822 GCF_008039455.1 Methylobacterium sp. WL116 | reverse complement strand
GCCTCCTTCTCGGCCTTCCCGACCGTCGCCGAGCTGGTGGCGGCGTCGCTCGTCGCACCGGCCGGCGCGTTCGAGGCTGCGGATTTCGGCTGCCCCTTGCCCTCCGTCGGCGCCTCCGCCTTGCCGCCTTCGAGAACCTCGGGGTGGCCGGCCCCCGCCTCGGCGCTTCCGGCCCGCTGCACCTCGGCCGCCCGCTCGGCCTGCGCGCTCGTCGTCTCGTGCTGCTGACCGTCGCCGGACCGACCCTTGGCTGGGTTCGACATCATCACATCCTCTCTCGTGGTCACGCGGCAACCGCCCGCATCGATCACGGTTCGGGCGCCGCCGAAGCGTGCGACGAAACGCCGAGCCGCGTCATCCGCTCTGGACATCGGCCGCCGGCCCGGGGGGGCGAGCGCGTGCAGGCCGCGACCGTCGCGAGGACGGGCGAGCGGATGGTCCGCACCGGGACGAGGCGGTCGCGGACGAGAGGGGGAGCCGATCGGATCAGCGTTGCGGCATGCGCCTGATCGAGCCGACGTTCTCGGGGGAGAGGTCCGCCTCGAAGGCGCCGTGATGGTGGACGGCGACCTGCCTCGGCTCGGCCGGGCGCGTCTTTTCGGACGACGCGTCGCCCTCCGGACGATCCGGCGTGACCGATCCGAGCCGGAAGGAGGGCCGATCCTGCAGGTTCCAGGCCTTGGCCGGCTTCTGGTCTCCGCAGCCCTCGCACACGGAGACCAGCCACGATTGCCACAGGCCGTTGGTCTTCTCCTGCACCGATTCCGCTCGCTCGCGATGGGCCGAAGCGAGAGAGAAGGTATCGAGGTCGCCCTGCTTGCTGGGTTCGGGCAACTTGCGAAGCCGCTCGAGCTTCGTATTCCAGGTTTCGCCCCCGGTCCTGGGGGGAACGTTCGTCGTCACCGTGTCGAGCGTGCTGCGATCCGGCTCGCACCCGATACAGATGTTCCGGATCATGCCGTCCTCGACGTCGCCGGGTGATCTCGATCGGTCCGATACCGAGCCCGCATCACGGCTCGGCGGTTTGGTCTGCCCGACGGCGGTCGTGGTCACCGCCTTCTCGTTGACGGGCGGGATCGCACCGGTCCGGATGTCGCCGGTCTGAGCGGTCGCCGTCGCCGCGGGAAGGATACACAGCACAAGGGTGGATAGGATCATGCGCTTTGCTGTCATGGCTGCCCCCATGACAAGTCAATCTTCTGCGCTGTCGCTGGTTCGAGGCCATTCGGCAGCGAAAAACAGAAACTATTTCTTCCGTTCCGATCGGCTCTCGAGAATGTCCACGAACGGCTTCGAGATCACGTGTCGGCCCGCCGCATCGTAGATCTCGACCGTCCAGGCCGACCAATCGCGCCGCGCGCTGCCGAGCATCAGGTCGATCGCGACCCGCTCGGCGTGGAGGCGCATGAGCGCCCAGGTCGGCAGCCGCCTGCCCTGGAGATCGGCCACGAGGTCGAAGCCGTTCGTGCAGTGGAAACGGTAAAGCGGTGTCGGCATTGGCCTTCTACCCCGCCCTCCACAGCATCTCACCGTTCCGTGGCCCACCGTGCTCGCCATGGTTGAACCGTCGGCCCGCTTGCTGTTTGTTCCTTGTATGTTCTTGGACAACTCGGAGCCGCGATGCACCCCCAGCCCCACCAACCGCCTGTGGAGATCCGGCTCACCGAGGCCGAGACGATCGCGCTGGCCTACCGGAGGGCCGCCCGCGGCGATGCCTGGATCGCGCTGGTGCAGGTGGTCGAGGACGCGCTCGCAGACCTGGCCGAGGCCGAGCGCCGGTCGCTGCGGCGGGACCGGCTGGTCTCGCGCGGCTACGTCCGCGGGCAGCTCTGACGGAGCGCGGCCACGGCCATCGCGGGCGCCGGATCATCAGGCGGCCGTGGGCGGGCCGGACGGCACGTCTCGGCCGTGCGGGCTTTCCTTCGCCCCGCGATGAGGCCGACGGCGATCCCTTCTCCCGCCCGCTGGCGATCGATCGGCGGCTTTCTCGGGAGCACGGTCGGCGTACGCGAGCCGACACCCGCGCACCGTGCGGCGCGGCCGAGGGTCGCTCCGCGCCGGGCGATCGGAACGGCCGTTTCGACCCGGGGTTTGCTCCCCATGTCCCGAGGCTGCGGCGCAGGCTTCGCGCCGGCCGACCGATTGGAGCACCCATGTCGAACAAGCACCCGAAGACCGATACGCCGACCGATGCCGACCTGAAGGGCAATCCGGGGATCGGCCAGTCCCGAGGCCTGACGGGTCACGACATCGAGGACATTGAGGCGGACTCGACGGTGGAGGGCGACACGGCCAACGAGACGAAGCTCGACGGCGGGATCGATCCGAACCACCAGGGCCGGACCAACAAGTAAGGGGCTTGCGTTCGCGGGGCGCAGGACATGCGCCCCGCCCATGACCGCCCGCGCATCAGCGCCGAATTTCCGGCCGGCGGCATGGGCGATGGCACGATCGGCATGGGCCGATCCGCGAGCCGGGGCGCACCGGTCCATGACCACGCTGCCGAGAGCGATCCGTCGCCTCCGCCGCGGCCCAAGCCGGCACCCAAGCCGACCGGGAACGAGACCGTCCCGACAAGGTGGTGTTCGGGGATGTCGATCGGGCAGGGGGAGCTTGGCTCGCCCGCGTGCCGCCCATCCGAAAAAGCGCGCCCGGGGGACAGCGCCCTACCGGTCGATCTCAGTGCTCATCGGAGGCGTGGATTGATGGTGCTGCGAGGGGGGATCGAACCCACGACCTCCTCATTACCAATGAGGTGCTCTACCACTGAGCTACCGCAGCAACGGCGATCCGGGGCCCGCGAGGGGGCGTCTCCGTCCGACCGAGAGGGGCTTTAAGGGATCGACGGCGGCTTGGCAATCGCGCTTGGCGGTCCCGAGGGCGCAATCGACCGGGTGGGTCACGTTTTGGGGCGGCCGTCGCGCTTCAGCGCCGCGCGGATGATCGCGGCCAAGCCCGGCTCGGTCACCGCCTCGGCGGCGTCCGCGGGGGTGAACCAGCGCTGCTCGCGCTGGTGCTGCTCCGGCCAGGTCTTGCGGTGCTTGCGCACCTCGAGCGGAAACACCTTCACCTGGCACAGCACCGCGTCGCGGTTCTTCAGGCGCTTCTGGTAGAGGTAGAAGCCGAGCGGCCGCTTGCCGATCTGGCCGATCACGCCGGCCTCCTCGTAGGCCTCGCGGGCCGCCGCCTCGAAGGGCTTGCGCCCCTTCATCGGCCACCCCTTCGGGATCACCCAGCGCCGGCTCTCGCGGGAGGTGACGAGGAGCACGCTGTAGCTGCCGTCGGGCTCGCGCCGGAACGGCAGCGCGCCAACCTGCGGCCGCGCCTCGCGCTCGTCGTCGAGCGGCATCGTCGTCATGCGCGTCGGCGCCATGCGGGCGCTCCGATGCGGTTCCAGCGCTCCGAGGCGTGCGGCCCGATCGCGGAGGGAACGATGCGGTGTGCTGGGCCGGAACGGAACTGGAACAGTGGTGGGGCCTCTCGGAGGAAAAGTTATCCGGCAAATAATCGATCGGACCTGCCCTGGGAAGCGGGCGTACCGCCGATTGCAGCCGTCTTCACCACCAAAGGTTGGTCGTTTCGTGGGTCAAACGCACCGAAGCGCAGAACGGTGCCGCGCGTCGGAGCCTACCACAGGATGTATCTTGCCGTGGCGATATGGCCGTTCGATGAAGCCCGACGCCATGCCCGTGTCGCACCCGCCGGCCGCCCGGCGGGGCCGGGCGGCGCGGGAACGATCAGCCGAAGCGACGGGCCTTGGCCTCGGCGTCCTCGCGTGCCGTTGCGGGCGAACCGGTTGCAGGCGGACCGGCGGGACGCGGC
>NZ_VRUV01000443.1:0-3832 GCF_008039455.1 Methylobacterium sp. WL116 | reverse complement strand
GCGCCGCCCTGCCGCTCGCGCCCGGCGTCGCCGGCGGCAGCTACGATCCGGCGCTCTACGAATGCGTCAACGCCGGCGCGGCCGAGGTGCTCGCCGACCTGCAGGGCTTCCTCGAGCGGCTCTGGAGCGTGAACCCGACCGCCCGCATCATCCTCACGGTCTCGCCGGTGCCGATGATCGCCACCTACATGGACCGGCACGTGATGGAGTCGAACAGCTACTCGAAGTCGGTGCTGCGGGTGGCGGCCGGCGAGGCCTGCGCCTCCGGCGACCCGCGGGCGGTGTACTTCCCGGCCTACGACATCGTCACCAGCAACGTGAATGCCGGCCGCTACTACAACGACGACCTGCGCACCATCAACGACGCCGGCGTGCGCCACGTGATGCGCTCGTTCCTCGCCACCTTCGCCGCCGACCGCACCGCCCCGGCCCCGGTGCAGGCCGCCCACGACTTCGCCGCCGAATACGAGGGCACGGCGGGCGTGATCTGCGACGAGGAGCAGATCGAGCGCAGCGTGGCGTGAGGGGACGACGCGACCCGTCCCTTCCCTCCCCCGCAGAGGGGGGAGGGAAGCGCGCGTCGCGGATAGCCCCTACTGCAGGTGCTTCGTGTAGACCTCGCCCGCCGCCGCCTTGATCGCCGCGCCGCAGTCGCGCCCGATCCGCTCGGCGTCGGCGACCGGGCCCGAGCGCGAGGCGGCCCAGTGGCGGCTGCCGTCGGGGAGGAAGAGCAGGCCGTCGAGGCTGAGCGTGTCGCCCTCGATCCGCGCCAGCGCCGCGATCGGCGTGCGGCAGGAGCCGTCGAGCTCGGCCAGGAGCGCGCGCTCGGCGCCGATCGCCGTGGTGGTGCGGGCGCAGGCGAGCGGCGCCAGCAGCGCGTGGATCTCGGCATCGCCCGCGCGGGCCTCGATGCCGAGCGCCCCCTGCGCGACCGCCGGCAGCATCTCCTCGACCGAGAGCACCGAGCGGGCCATGCCCTCCAGCCCGAGGCGCTCGAGGCCGGCGAGCGCCAGCAGCGTCGCGTCGCACTCGCCGGCCTCGAGCTTGCGCATCCGGGTGTTGGCGTTGCCGCGGAGCGGCACGATGCGCAGGTCGGGGCGCCGCATCAGCACCTGCGCCGCGCGCCGGAGCGACGAGGTGCCGACCCGCGCGCCCGCGGGCAATTCCGAGAGCCCGGCGGCCCGCGGCGACAGGAAGGCGTCGCGCGGGTCGTCGCGGGCGAGGATGCAGGCGATGACCAGCCCCTCGGGCAGCCAGGTCTCGACGTCCTTCATCGAGTGGACCGCCACGTCGACCTCGTCGGAAAACAGCGCCTGCTCCAGCTCCTTGGTGAACAGCCCCTTGCCGCCGATCTCGGAGAGCGGCCGGTCGAGGATCTTGTCGGCCACCGTGGTGACGACGACGAGCTCGGTCTCCAGGCCCGGGTTGGCCGCCACGATCCGGTCGCGGACCATGCCGGTCTGGGCCAGCGCCATCGGGCTGCCGCGGGTGCCGATGCGGAGGGGACGCTGGATCATGTGCTTCTTGTCTCGCCCGAGCTTTGCGCGAGCATCGTCGGCGGCGGCGGGCGACGCAAGCGCTCGATCCGCTCCGACCCCGTCATTCCGGGGCTGCGAAGCAGAGCCCGGGATCCAGAGCCGCCGACAATGCCCATGACTTTCGCGTCGGCGTGTCCGGACTCCGGGCTCGCCTGCGGCGCCCCGGAATGACGGTGGAAGGGGCCGTCGGCGTCGCGCGCGTCCTCAGAACGCCTTCAGCACCCGTTCCGTGTGCTCCACGGCCGGCGGGCTCGCGAAGCAGGGGGAGACCAGGGCGCGGTAATCCTGCCACGGCTGCGAGCCGGTGAAGTCCCGGGTGTGGGCCTCGAGCGTGTCCCACTCGATCAGCAGGCGGTAGCGCTGCGGATGCTCGACCGAGCGCCGCACGTCGAAGCTGCGGCAGCCGGCGGCGACCCGGAAGATCTCCGCGGCCTCGGCGATGCCGGCCTCGAACGCCGCCTCCATCCCGGGCTTGATCTCGACCTGTGCGATTTCGAGGATCATCGGTGTCGTGTCCTTTGCGGCCGGAGGCCTACTGGAGCGGGCGGCCGAGCTTGCGCGCCAGGATCCGCTGCGGGCTCTTGTCCGGGTCGGCCTGGGCGGAGACCGGCAGGTAGGCGGTCTGCTCCAGCATGTAGCGGCCGCCCATGGCGCCGTGCATCACGAGGTCGGAGAAGGTGACCCAGGTCTGGCCCGGCAGGAACTCCACGTCGGCCTGGGGCGCGCCGGCCTGGTAGTCGGCGTCCTGCTTGAGCGCGTCGTGCAGGTGCAGCATCAGGTGGTCGTATTCCGAGCGCCGCGCCTTGGTGATGCGCAGGGCGGCGAGCAGCCGCGCCGAGAGGGCCGAGTAGCCCGGGAGCTTCGGCAGGAACTTGTCGGCCATCGAGCCGAAATCCTCGCCCACCCGCCACAGGCGCGGCTGGCCGCTCGGGTTGATGTTGCGGAACACCCGCAGGATGCGCTTCTCGCCGATCGGGTTGGAGGGGAAGGCGTCGACGTGCAGCCGGGTGTCGTCGCGGCGCCAGCTCATCTTGCGCCGGTCGACGTCGAAGGGCCGGTACGACGTGCCGGCGAGGCTGATCCCGCTCGCGTATTCCGGCAGGTGGCGCGCGATCAGGTCCTTGGAGAACGCCCGGTAGCGCACCAGCAGCTGGCGCAGCGCCTCCTGCTCCTCCGGCGTGCCGGCGGCGCCCCGGAGGGTCGCGGCCTCGCCCCGGATGTTGACGTTCTTGGCCTTGCCGTCGGCGAAGGGGCGCTCGGTGAAGCGCCGCTCGAAGTCGCTGAACGGGAAGTCGAGATCGGGGAACATCAGCACCGCGCCGCCTTCCAGGGCCGCGGCGAGCGAGCCGTTCGAGGCGGGCCCCGAGGCGGGAACGGTGAGGATCGGGCTGATCATGCGGGTCGCGTGTCCTGTCGCGGGGCCGGCGTCGCGGGTCCGCGGGTTTAGCCGAGGCTCGGGGCGAGGGCCAGCGCGGCGGTTTTACCGGTGGATGACGGCGCCGGCATCCTGTCATCCCGGGATGCCGCAGCCGCGACGCCTTGCGCAACCGATGCGAAGGCGGCACGTTCTCCCCCTGTTCCGGGCGGTCTCGCCCGCACAAGGATCATTCGCCGATGGCGACGTTGAAGGAATTCGAGGAGTCGCTGCGCGAGCACGGCATGAACATGGCGCTCGCCCTGCTGGAGCGCCTGCGCGAGCGCGACCGCGCGATCCGCACCGTGAAGCCCGCCCGGCGCCTGACCGGCCAGAAGATGACGCCGGAGCTGGCCCACGCCATCCTCGACCTGCACGCCTCCACCGGCATGACGCAGCAGGAGATCGCCTTCAAGGTCGGCGTGAACCAGGGCCGGGTCAACGAGGTGATCAAGCGCGGCAAGTGGCTCGACGGCGATCCGCACGCCCCCGAGGCCGTGGCCCGCGACAAGGCCCTGGCCCGCCTGCGCGGCGAGCCGACGGCGCGCAAGGCCCCCGCGGCGAAGCGCGCCGCGGGAAAGAGCACCCCGGCCAAGGCAAAGATCGTCCCGGCGCCCCGGCGCAACCAGGGGCAATTGGCCTTCGGCGATCTCTGAGGCGCCGGGCGCAGGCATCGGATTCGTCCGAGAGCCTGCAACCGGCTTCAGGACGATGACTTAATCCGTCAGGTCCGGGCTGAGGTCCTTCGGCCGCACGAACCGCTCCAGGCGGCCGTCGCCGTCGATCGCGCCCCAGCTATCCGCATCGAATTCGATCACCGCCAGCGCCGCCGTGGGGAAGCCCTGCGCGAGGCGGCTTCGCGCCGCGCGCGGGCCGGCGC
>NZ_VRUV01000442.1:0-3834 GCF_008039455.1 Methylobacterium sp. WL116 | reverse complement strand
GCGCCACAGGAAGGACGGGACGTCGTTCTCCTCGACCCTTTTCAGGCGCGGCGGCGCGGCGCGGGCGTTTTCGGGCGCCCCGACGACGCTGTGGACGCAAAAATTTTCCGCGCGAAATCCAGGAGGCGGAAACAGCACTTACGGCCGGCGCCGACTTATCCACAATTTTACCGCCAAGACCACAACATCTAGCGTGGAACCGGGAGGCCAAACACCACTTGTTGACGTGAAGGCCGGCCCGGCGTTAATGTCCGGGTCATGGTTCGGGAGCGCCGATCCGTTCGATCCGTGCGCGTCCAGCCACCTTCTTACCAACGTCGGCCGATCCGGGCAGCGTCGCTTCAGGCGCCCGGATTCGGCTCTTCGGGTCTCCGGATTCAACCCCGGGGCGCCTCTGCGCCTCGTCGGGAGAGGTGCGTCTCATGCGGTTCGAGCGTCGTTACACCACGTCCGGTTCCTCGCCTTATGCGGCGATCCCGTTCCGCAAGGCACTGTCCGAGATCCGCAACCCGGACGGCTCGACCGTCTTCCGCCTCGACGGGATCTCGGTGCCCGAGAGCTGGAGCCAGGTCGCGAGCGACGTGCTGGCGCAGAAGTACTTCCGCAAGGCCGGCGTGCCGGCGCGCCTGAAAAGGGTCGAGGAGAACGACGTCCCGTCCTTCCTGTGGCGCTCGGTGCCGGACGAGGCGGCGCTCGGCGAGCTGCCCGAGGCCGAGCGCACCGGCTCCGAGACGTCGGCGACGCAGGTGTTCGACCGCCTGGCCGGCTGCTGGACCTACTGGGGCTGGAAGGGCGGCTACTTCACCTCTGAGGAGGACGCCTCCGCGTTCCTCGACGAGCTGCGCTTCATGCTCGCCAAGCAGATGGTCGCGCCGAACTCGCCGCAATGGTTCAACACCGGCCTGCATTGGGCCTACGGCATCGACGGCCCGGCCCAGGGCCATTACTACGTCGACTACCGCAGCGGCGAGCTGACCAAGTCCGCCTCGTCCTACGAGCACCCGCAGCCGCATGCCTGCTTCATCCAGGGCGTGCAGGACGACCTCGTCAACGAGGGCGGCATCATGGACCTGTGGGTCCGCGAGGCGCGCCTGTTCAAGTACGGCTCCGGCACCGGCTCGAATTTTTCGATGCTTCGTGGAGAAAACGAAAAACTCGGCGGCGGCGGCAAGTCGTCCGGCCTGATGTCCTTCCTCAAGATCGGCGACCGGGCGGCCGGCGCGATCAAGTCCGGCGGCACCACCCGGCGCGCGGCCAAGATGGTCATCGTCGACATCGACCACCCGGACATCGAGCAGTACATCGACTGGAAGGTGAAGGAGGAGCAGAAGGTCGCCGCGCTGGTGACCGGCTCCAAGATCGTCTCCAAGCACCTCGCCGCGGTGATGAAGGCCTGCACCCAGTGCGAGGCGGAAGGCGACGCCTGCTTCGACCCCGAGCGCAACCCGGCCCTGAAGAAGGCCGTGAAGGCCGCCCGCAAGGACGCCGTGCCGGATTCCTACACCAAGCGGGTGATCCAGTTCGCCCGCCAAGGCTTCACCAAGATCGACTTCCCGGTCTACGACACCGACTGGGACTCGGAGGCCTACCTCACGGTGGCCGGCCAGAACTCCAACAACTCGGTCTCGCTGACCGACGACTTCCTGCGCGCGGTCGAGACCGACGCGCCCTGGGAGCTGAAGGCCCGCACCACCGGCAAGACGACCAAGACCCTGCCGGCGCGCGAGCTGTGGGAGAAGATCGGCGAGGCGGCCTGGGCCTCGGCTGATCCGGGCCTGCACTTCAACACCACGATGAACGACTGGCACACCTGCCCGACCGGCGGGCGGATCCGGGCCTCGAACCCGTGCTCCGAGTACATGTTCCTCGACGACACCGCCTGCAACCTGGCCTCGGCCAACCTGCTGACGATGTACGACCGCCAGACCAAGCAGTTCGACGTCGAGGCGTTCGAGCACCTCAACCGCCTCTGGACGGTGGTGCTCGAGATCTCGGTGACGATGGCGCAGTTCCCGTCGAAGGAGATCGCCGAGCTCTCCTACAGGTACCGCACGCTCGGCCTCGGCTACGCCAACATCGGCGGCCTGCTGATGACGATGGGCCTGCCCTACGACTCGGATAAGGGCCGGGCGCTGGCCGGCGCGCTGACCGCGATCATGACCGGCGTGTCCTACGCCACCTCGGCCGAGATGGCCGCGGAGCTCGGGGCCTTTCCGGCCTACGAGGACAACGCGGACGCCATGCTCAAGGTGATCCGCAACCACCGCCGCGCGGCGCACGGCGAGGCGGAGGGCTACGAGTTCCTCTCGATCGCCCCGGTGCCGCTCGACCACGCCAACATCCCGCAGGGCAATCTCGGCGACCACGCCCGCGCCGCCTGGGACCGCGCCCTGCGGCTCGGCGAGGAGCACGGCTATCGCAACGCGCAGGCGACGGTGCTGGCGCCGACCGGCACGATCGGCCTCGTCATGGATTGCGACACCACCGGCATCGAGCCCGACTTCGCCCTGGTGAAGTTCAAGAAGCTCGCCGGCGGCGGCTACTTCAAGATCATCAACCAGGCCGCGCCGGATGCGCTGCGCGCGCTCGGCTACCGCGAATCCGAGATCGCCGAGATCGAGGCCTACGCGGTCGGCCACGGCTCGATGGGCCAGGCGCCGGCGATCAACCCGGGCTCCCTGCGGGCCAAGGGCTTCACCGACGACAAGATCGCCGCGATCGAGGCGGGCCTGAAGTCGGCCTTCGACATCAAGTTCGTGTTCAACCGCTGGACGTTGGGCGACGCCTTCCTCACCGACACCCTGAAGGTGCCGGCGGACAGGCTCTCCGACCCGACCTTCGAGCTGCTGCCGTTCCTCGGCTTCTCGCGGAAGGACGTCGAGGCCGCCAACACCCACATCTGCGGGGCGATGACGCTCGAGGGCGCGCCGGGGCTGAAGCAGGAGCACTACGCGGTGTTCGACTGCGCCAACCCGTGCGGGCGGATCGGCAAGCGCTACCTCTCGGTCGACAGCCACATCCGCATGATGGCGGCGGCGCAGCCCTTCATCTCGGGGGCGATCTCCAAGACCATCAACATGCCCAACGACGCCACGGTCGAGGATTGCAAGGCGGCCTACACCCTGTCCTGGCGCCTGGCGCTCAAGGCCAACGCGCTCTACCGCGACGGCTCCAAGCTGTCGCAGCCGCTGAACTCGGCCCTGATCCAGGACGAGGACGACGAGGAGGACATGGTCGAGGCGCTGGTGCAGGCGCCGGCCGCCGCCAAGGCGACGCAGCTCGCCGAACGAATCGTCGAGCGGGTGATCGAGCGGGTCGAGCGCATCCGCTCGCGCGAGAAGCTGCCGCACCGGCGCAAGGGCTACACCCAGAAGGCCGTCGTCGGCGGCCACAAGGTCTACCTGCGCACCGGCGAGTACGACGACGGCCGCATCGGCGAGATCTTCATCGACATGCACAAGGAGGGCGCCGCCTTCCGAAGCCTGATGAACAACTTCGCCATCGCGATCTCGCTCGGGCTCCAGTACGGCGTGCCGCTCGAGGAATACGTCGAGGCCTTCACCTTCACCCGCTTCGAGCCGGCGGGCTTCGTGCAGGGCAACGACGCGATCAAGAACGCGACCTCTATCCTCGACTACGTCTTCCGCGAGCTGGCGATCTCGTACCTCGCCCGCATGGACCTCGCCCATGTCGACCCCTCCGAGATCGGCTCGACCGTGCTCGGCGGCGGCGAGGGCGACACCACCCGCGAGGCGGGCAAGCCGCAGCAGACGGCCGCCAGCGTCGTCTCCCGCGGTCTGCTGCGCGGCTCGGCCGACCGGCTGACCCTGATCC
>NZ_VRUV01000441.1:0-3833 GCF_008039455.1 Methylobacterium sp. WL116 | reverse complement strand
CCCCCCGAGCGCGAGCGCGCCGACCGTGGGCATCAGGGCGGCGAGCGGCGCGAGCGCAACGAGGCCGAGCAGACCCATCGACCACAGGCCCGCATGCCGGCCGATCCTCCGGGCTGTGGGTCGGTTCGCCACGGGTGCCTTCTTGCCTGGATTCGGGGGGAGCCCGGGCCTGCCTGATCGGGGCCGCGGAGCCCTTTTGTCGCCGAGGGCCCGCGGGGCCGCAAGCGCGCAGGTGAGCCGGCGCGGCGGTTTTCCGCGAGTGTGACATCCGGAAGTTTCTTCGCCCGCTTGCGGCCTCGCGCGCCCAATCCTCGCCCTGCTCCGCCCTTGCCGCGCCCGGCCCGGCGCCCGAGATCGGTGGCAGGCGATCGATCGACGGAGCGACGGCATGGACGCGCAGGGCGAACTTCTGATGCGGGTCGAGGGCATGACCTGCGGCGGGTGCGAGGCGTCGGTGCGCCGCATCGTCCAGCGGATCGATCCGGCGGCGGAGGTCGCGGTCGACCGGGCGCATGAGCGCGTCGCGATCCGGACGTCGGCCCAGAGCCTCGTGCTGGCCGAGGCGCTGACCAAGGCCGGCTACACCGCCACCGCGATGACCGGCTGAAGGCGCGCCAAATCGAATTTGTCGGCGCAGCGAATAATTTCGACGCGCTTTTCGACCGGAGCTGACGCAAAATGTCGGAATCGGCCGGGCGTTGCGCTTGGTCTTGCGCCCGTCGCACGGCACAACGCCGGCTTGAACGGACGTCGCGGACAAAACCGGACGCCACACGACGCCCTCGTGCCAAAGGTTGAGGAAACCATGCCCTCCGACATCGAGATCGCCCGCGCGGCGACGTTGCAGCCGATCGCGCAGGTCGCCGAGAAGCTCGGCATCCCCGACGACGCCCTGCACAATTACGGCAAGCACATCGCCAAGCTAGATCACGGCTTCATCGGCGGGCTCGAGGGCAAGCCCGAGGGCAAGCTGATCCTCGTCACCGCGATCTCGCCGACCCCGGCGGGCGAGGGCAAGACCACGACGACGGTCGGCCTCGGCGACGCGCTGAACCGCATCGGCCGGAAGACCATGATCTGCCTGCGCGAGCCCTCGCTCGGGCCCTGCTTCGGCATGAAGGGCGGCGCGGCCGGCGGCGGCAAGGCCCAGGTCGTGCCGATGGAGCAGATCAACCTGCACTTCACCGGCGACTTCCACGCCATCACCTCGGCGCACGCGCTCGCCGCGGCGCTGATCGACAACCACGTCTACTGGGCCAACGAGCTCAACATTGACGTGCGCCGCATCCACTGGCGCCGGGTCGTCGACATGAACGACCGGGCGCTGCGCGCGATCACCCAGTCGCTCGGCGGCGTCGCCAACGGGTTTCCGCGGGAAGACGGCTTCGACATCACCGTGGCCTCCGAGGTCATGGCGGTGTTCTGCCTCGCCAAGGACCTCGCCGACCTCGAGGAGCGCCTCGGCCGCATCGTCGTCGCCGAGACCCGCGACCGCAAGCTCGTGACCCTGAAGGACGTCAAGGCCACCGGCGCGATGACGGTGCTGCTGAAGGACGCGCTGCAGCCGAACCTGGTGCAGACGCTGGAGGGCAACCCGGCGCTGATCCACGGCGGCCCCTTCGCCAACATCGCCCACGGCTGCAACTCGGTGATCGCCACCCGCGCCGGCCTCAGGCTCGCCGACTACACCGTGACGGAAGCCGGCTTCGGCGCCGACCTCGGCGCGGAGAAGTTCCTGGACATCAAGTGCCGGCAGGCCGGCCTGTCGCCGTCCGCGGTGGTCATCGTCGCCACGGTGCGGGCGCTGAAGATGCACGGCGGGGTCAACAAGAAGGACCTCGGGGCCGAGAACGTCGACGCCCTCGAGAAGGGGTTCGCCAACCTGGCGCGCCATGTCGCCAACGTGCGCGGCTTCGGCCTGCCGGTGGTGGTGGCGGTCAACCACTTCCACGCCGACACCGATGCCGAGCACGCCAAGCTGCGCGACCTCTGTCGCGAACGCCTCGACGTCGAGGCGATCACCTGCAAGCACTGGGCGGAGGGCGGCGCCGGCGCCGAGGCCCTGGCCCATGCGGTGGTGGCGCTCTCCCAGGGCGCGCCGAAGCCGATCGCCTACACCTACGAGGCCGAGGCCAAGCTGTCGGACAAGGTCAAGGCGATCGCGACCAAGCTCTACGGCGCCGCCGACATCCAGATCGAGTCCAAGGCGGCGGGCAAGCTCGCCACCTTCGAGAAGGACGGCTACGGCCACCTGCCGGTCTGTATGGCCAAGACCCAATACTCGTTCTCGACCGACCCGACCCTGATCGGCGCCCCCGAGGGCCACGTGGTCGCGGTGCGCGACGTGCGCCTCTCGGCCGGGGCCGGCTTCGTCGTGGTGATCTGCGGAGAGATCATGACCATGCCGGGCCTGCCGCGGGTGCCGGCCGCCGACACGATCCGCCTCGACGCGAACGGCCAGATCGACGGGCTGTTCTAGGGGCGCACGCGACGCGTCTTTCCCTCCCCCGCACCCAAGTCGGGCCTGCCCGACTTGGGCACACGGGGTGCGGACCTCGGGCAAGCCCAAGATCCGTCGGGGGAGGGAAGAGGAGAAGAGCCGTCAGCCCCGCGCGGCCAGGACGGTCCGCATCGGGCGCAGGTCGTCGAGATCGTCGTGGTGCAGCAGCAGCACGTCGGTGGCGGCGGCGAGCTTGCGGGCGGCGGGGGTGAAGCCGGCATTCGTGACCACGGCGGCCATGTCGCCGGACCAGTAGCGGGCGGCGGCGGCCGCCTCCTGCACCGCGGCGTTGCCGACCGGGCGGCCGTAGCGCTTGCACTGCACGACGAGGCGGGTGCGGCCCTGCTCGGCGACGATGTCGGCGCCCTGGTCGCCGCTCGCCGGGGTCGGGTGCGTGCGCCAGCCGGCGCGCTCGAGCCGCGCGGCAGCGAATCCGGCGTGCGCATCAGGTCGTCCTGCGCCTCGCGGTAGCGCACCAGGTGCAGGAAGCCCTCGATCGCCTCGGAATCGGTGGCGAAGTGCGGGATGCCGGCGCCGGCCAGGATCGCCGCGGCCGCCTCGCCGTGGGACACCGCGAAGACCGGCTTCTTGCGCGCCTGCCCGCGCCGCGCCCGCGTCACCGTGTCGGCGACGGCCTGCGCCACCGCGGCCGCGTCCGAGCGGGCGGTGGGGACGTGGACGGTCAGCACCGCGTCGCCGGCATGGTCGGCCAGCATCGGCGCGAGGGCGGCGGCGTAGGCCGGCCCGTCGGCGGTGATGCCGAGATCGACCACCGGCCCGTCCGCCGGGACGCCGCCGCGGTCGGCGAGCCGGTCGGCGGCGAGCAGGCCGATGCCGCGGCCGTTGGTGAGGATCGCGAGGCGCTTGCCCGCGAACGGGCGCTGGTGCGACAGGGTCTCGGCGGCCGAGAACATCGCGTCGAGATCCTCGACCGCGAGCAGGCCCGCCCGGCGGAACGCGGCGGCGTAGACCGCGTCGGGCCGGGCCAGGGCGCCGGTATGGGTCTCGGGGTTCCGCCCGTCGCGGGCATGGCGGCCGGCGCGCAGGATCACCACCGGCTTGGTGCGCGCGGCGGCGCGGGCGGCGGACATGAAGCGGCGGGCGTCCGACACCCCGTCGAGGCACAGCAGGATCGCCCGGGTGCGCAGGCAGTTGGCGAAGTGGTCGAGGCAGTCGGCGATGTCGACGTCGCAGGCGCTGCCGAGCGCCATCACCGCCGAGAACCCGGCCCCGTGCCGGGCGCCCCACTCGACGATCGCCCCGGCGACCGTGCCCGATTGCGAGACCAGGGCGAGGTCGCCCGCCCGCGGCGCGCGGGCGAGCAGGCTGGCGT
>NZ_VRUV01000440.1:0-3876 GCF_008039455.1 Methylobacterium sp. WL116 | reverse complement strand
ACGCTGCGGGCCCGGACGCGCCCCTCCGCGACGCCGGCGGCGATCGAAGCGGCGTCGGCGCGGCTCCAGTCGGTGCTCTGCTCCACCATCGCCTCAGGCCTCGAAGACCGGGGCCGCCTCGGCCTCGTCGGGCAGCGGGAAGCCGCCGACGAGGTCCGCCGCGGCGGCCAGGACCCGGAGGTTGGCGATCACCGGCGCGACCCAGGCGGGATCGAGGCGCAGCCCGAGCAGCGGGGCCGCGGCGGCGGCGAAGGCGTCGAGATCCGGCGGCGGTGCATCGCGGGTCGTCATCGGGCATCCTCATCGAACGATCGGACCTCGAGCGGGCAAGGGCCGCGCCAAGCCGCCCCGCTGGGCCGGACGCCTGAATTGCTCATCGAATAGGCATAATCCGGTCAATCGCGTCTGCCTACGAGATAGGCAATCGGCGGCTGCCACGCCCATCGTGGACGCAGGGCCGGTCAACCGGCGCCGAGCGTCACCGGCGCGATCGCGGCGAAGACGCAATCCTCCGGCGTGCCGTCCTCGTGCACGAGCATCGCGAAGGTGCCGGGCGCCGAGACCGTCATCAGGTGCGCGTGCCAGGCGCCGGCGCGGTAGTTGATGCCGGCCTGCCCCGGCACCCGGAAGGCGCGGATCGCGGCCTCGTCGGGCCGCCCGTCGCGGTCGGGCGCCACCACGACGAGGTAGGAATCCACCGCGAGCGGCAGGAAGGCCTGGCTCGAATGCGGATGCCGCTCCAGGCGGGTCAGCGGCATCAGGCCGGCGAACGGCTCGCTGCGGATCAGGGCGAGGTTGGCGGAGACGCCCGCGCGCCGGTTCTCGATCGGGCTCGCATGGTCCTGCCGCGGCCCCGCCGCGGGCGCGGCGAGCAGGTCGGCGAAGGGCCGCAAGGCAACCTCGTCCATCGGTTCGATCGGGATCGTGCGCATCGTCCGTCCTGGCTTCGTGCCCGGCTTCGCGGCACGGGGCCGAGCTTCCGCGGCTCGCCTCGGCGGTCAAGCGGGATTCGGGCCGGCTTGCGTATGGCCGAGGGCGGGTTTGCGGGGCCGAGGGCCGCGGCGGGGTTGACGGCGGAGGCGGCTGCGTCGTTGCGTCCCCGAGCCTTCAGACCGCCCGAGCAGACCCGTTGACCGATCCCCGCCCCTATCCCCGCGACCTCGTCGGCTACGGCCGCAACCCGCCGGCCGCCGACTGGCCGGACGGCGCCCGCATCGCGGTGCAGATCGTGCTGAACTACGAGGAGGGCGCCGAGAACTGCATCCTGCACGGCGACCCCGCGTCCGAGGCGTTCCTGTCCGAGATCGTCGGCGCGCAGCCCTGGCCGGGGCAGCGCCACATGAACATGGAATCGCTCTACGAGTACGGCGCGCGGGCCGGGTTCTGGCGGCTGTGGCGGCTGTTCACCGCCCGCGGGATTCCCGTCACCGTGTTCGGCGTGGCGCACGCGCTGATGCGCAACCCGGAGGCCGTCGCGGCGATGCGCGAGGCCGCGTGGGAGATCGCCAGCCACGGCCTCAAGTGGATCGACATGCGCGACGCCTCCCGGGCGGAGGAGGCCGCCGCGATGGACGAGGCGATCCGCATCCATGCGGCGGTGACGGGCTCGGCGCCCGAGGGCTGGTACACCGGCCGCTCCTCGATCCACACGCTGGAGCTCGGCCTGGAGCGCGGCTTCACCTACCTGTCGGATTCCTACGCCGACGACCTGCCCTACTGGCTGACGGGCGCGGGGCGCACCGGCCTCGTGGTGCCCTACACCCTCGACGCCAACGACATGCGCTTCGCGAGCCCCCAGGGCTTCAATTCCGGCGACCAGTTCTTCGCCTACCTGCGCGACAGCTTCGACGTGCTCTACGCCGAGGGCGCGACGGCGCCCAAGATGATGTCGGTCGGCCTGCATTGCCGCCTCGTCGGCCGCCCGGGACGGATGGCGGCGCTGGCCCGCTTCCTCGACCACGTCGCCGCGCACGACCGGGTCTGGCTCGCCCGCCGCGTCGACATCGCCCGGCACTGGATCGCCCGCCACCCAGCGCCGTGACGGCCTGATTCGTGCTCCGCTCCGGGAAAGCCCCTTTCGAGAGACAGCCCATGACGACGACCACCATCGACGGCCGCACCCTCACCGCCGCGGACGTGCTCGCCGTCGCCCGGCCGGACGCGGCGGGCCTCCGCGCCGAGGCGGTGCTCGACGAGGGCGCGCGCAGGAGCCTTGTCGGCGCGCGGGACTACATCGACGCGCATTTCATGACCGACGACGCGCCGCTGATGTACTCGTTCAACACCGGCGTCGGCCTGTTCAAGGACCAGCGCGTGCGCATGGACGAGATGCAGGCCTACCAGCGGCTGACCGTCTACGCCCACGCCACCGGGATGGGCGAGCCGTTCGACGCGGAGGCGGTGCGCGCCACCATGCTGCTGCGCGCCAACGCCTTCGCGTCGAACTTCTCCGGGCCGCGCGTCGCGGTCGTCGACCGCCTGCTCGCCTGCCTGAACGCCGGGATCGTGCCGGTGATCCCGTCGAAGGGCTCGGTCGGGGCGTCGGGCGACCTCGCGCCGCTGGCGCACCTGGCCGGCGCGATCTGCGGGTTCGAGGAGGCCGAGGCGTTCTACGAGGGACGCCGCCTGCCGGCCCGCGCGGCGCTGAAGGCGGCGGGCCTGCCCGAGGCGTTTCCGCTGGAGGCCAAGGACGCCTCGGCGCTGATCAACGGCTCCACCGTGTCGCTCGCCGTCGGCGTGCTGGCGCTGGAGGACATGAAGCGGGTCCTCAAGGCCGCCGAGATCGCCCTCGCCCTGACGCTTGAGGCCCTGCGTGCGGAGAAGGCCGCCTTCGATCCCCGCGTCCACGCCGCCCGCCCGCACAAGGGCCAGGCGGCCTCGGCCCGCAACGTCCTGCGGATGATCGGCGATTCCGAGCGCTGCACGGAGGGCGCCCGCGTCACGGTGTTCCCCGACGAGGCCCGCGCCCCCGGCCAGGCCCCGCCGCCGCGGGTGCAGGACGTGTACTCGCTGCGCTGCGCGCCGCAGGTGCACGGGCCGGTGCGCGAGGCGCTGGCCTACGTCGACGGCATCATGGGCACCGAGATCAACGCGGCCACCGACAACCCGCTGATCTTCGCCGACGGGGCCGACCACTACACCTGCATCTCGGCCGGGCACTTCCACGGCGCCTACGTCGCGCAGGCGATGGACCTGCTCGCCATCACCGCCACCGACCTCGGCTCGATCTCGGAGCGGCGGCTCGCGCGCCTCATCGACCCGACCATGAGCTACGGCCTGCCGCGCAACCTGCTCGCCGGCAAGAAGGGCCTCAACACCGGCTTCGCCACCGTGCAGTGCACGATGTCGGCCCTGGTGATGGAGAACCGGACCCTGTCGATGCCCGGCTCGGTCGACTCGATCCCCGGCAAGTCGAACGCCGAGGACCACGTCTCGAACTCGACCTGGTGCGCGCGCAAGGCCCGCACCGTCGTCGCCAACGTCGAGACCATCGTCGCCGGCGAGATCCTGATGGCGTGCCAGGCGCTCTCGCTGGTCGCCGACGTCGCTCGGGACCATCCCCTCGGCTCCGGCACGCAGGCCGCCCTCGACGCGGTGCGCAAGGTCATCGCCCCGGCGCTGTCGGGCGACCGCTGGTACCAGGCCGAGATGGAGGCCGCGCTCGCGCTGGTGCGCTCGGGGGCGGTGGTCGCGGCGGTGGAGGCCGCGATCGGCCCGCTGGAATAGGCGCGGCGCCCCTTACCGCACCGGCGCCACAATCCGGTGGCTGGATCGTGCGGGCACGAGGGGGGATCCGATGATGCGGCCCGCGCTCCGCTTGTCCTGCCTGACGCTCGCGACGGGCCTCGCCTTCGCGGGCGCCGCGGCCCGGGCCGC